>JBOHQZ010000367.1:0-6765 GCA_050732275.1 bacterium | reverse complement strand
CTTTTGGGCCGTCCACTGCTTTTGGTTTGTAAGCTGCGAACCGTTTCGGTAATTCCGTTGAGCTTTGGACTGCCACCGCCACTTTTGGGCCGTCCATAATTTTTTGTTTGCAGGCTACGAACCGTTCCGGCAACTCCATTGCGATTTGGGCTGCTGCCTGTGCGTCGTAGTTTGTCCTTCGCCTCCACGGAATTGCTCATCACTGTAGTGCTCATATACAACCTCTTTCGATGGAATTTAAGCGCTTTTTCATTGCGTTCGGACCGCCTCGTCCACTGAGGGTTCCCAACTGGGATCCCGTCTCACAATGAAATCACCCTAAATTAATAGACACGGAAAAATCAAATCTACTACACTATTTTTCAAGTTTTTTAGAAATTTCAGGAATGGTGATGGAAATCAAACTCACACTTTGAAAGGTACATCTACTGTAATAAAAATGCAACACAAAATTTTCGATAAAAGGACTTGACCTTTTTGTGGGGTTTTGCAATTATGTGAAAATACCACGTTGAGTATAATCGGGTATGATCTCAAAACTTTTTGAGTGTATGACCTTCAAAGACCATTTTTCCACCCAAGCCGCCGACTACGCCAAATACCGGCCGCATTATCCGCCGGCGTTGTTTGAGTATTTGGCATCAATGGCGCCGGCGAAGAAGATCGCCTGGGACTGCGGCACCGGCAACGGTCAAGCTGCGCTCGGGCTGGCGCCGTATTTCGCGCTGGTGCTTGCCACCGATCCGAGCGAGAAACAAATCCGCAATGCCATGCCGCATGAAAAAGTCAAGTACGTTGTCGCGCCGGCGGAGGGGACCGACATCGCGCCGCAGTCGGTGGATTTGATTACCGTAGCGCAGGCGCTGCACTGGTTCGATCACGAGAAATTTTATGCCGAAGTCCGGCGCGTCTCGCAGCCGCGCGGGATTATCGCCGTGTCGATGTACAACTTGCTTTATTCGGAACCGGAGGTCACCGCCGTCGTAAATGAGTTTTATTTCGATATCGTTGGGCCGTATTGGCCACCGGAGAGAAAACACATCGAATCGGAGTATCGCACTATCCCGTTTCCATTTGTTGAAATAAAGCCGCCGTCGTTTAGTTTGGAAACGCAATGGAATCTCGGCGAGCTTCTCGGTTATCTCAACACCTGGTCGGCGACACAACAATTTATTTCACAGCACGGTTTCAATCCGTTGGAGAAAATTGCCGATAGGCTCGCCGATCTTTGGGGTGATCCGGAAAGCAAAAAGCGCATTGAATGGCCGTTGCATTTGCGGGTTGGGAAAGTGGCTTGAACAAATATGAACACGGACTAAATGGACAAACGCAGATTTAGGAATCTGTTTTTGTCTTACCACAACTAGGACAAGCCGGAACCAAATTTAAAAAGTTGGAGAGATTTTTAAAAAAGCCTTGCAAATTTAGGACGCTTGATTATCTTTTTCTTAGCGGCTCAATCCGTTACATCCGCTTACTAAAAGCTTTTTGTAAGCGGATCGAGCCGATTGAACGGATGAAAGAAGCGAAAATTCGGCGAAACTCGGTGTTCTCGATGTTCTCGGTGGATTTCGGCGGAGATAAATTTTTCCGCCGATCATCGCCGAAGTCACCCTACGGGCACTGCCGAGCGTCGCCGAGAGAGGTTTAGCGAATTAACCAAATTAAGGAATGAAAGAATGAATAAAATTATCAAAAGAATTTTACCCGCATTGGGTCTCGCGGTTTTTGCCAGCGCTTTTTCCCAAGTGAAAGTCAGCGACGCCGAGAAAAACGCCGCGCAGCAAATCAATGAAACCACGATCCGCAGCCATATCCAATTTTTGTCGGATGATCTGCTCGAAGGCCGTGCGCCGGGCACGCGCGGCGGCCAGCTCGGCGAGCGGTATATCGCGACGCAATTTGAACTGCTCGGTTTGACGCCGGGCGCAAAGAGTGCCGGCAACGGCGCGGCGTCGTGGTATCAAACCTTCGACATTCTCGGCGTCACCAGCAATGTGCCGAAGACGATGACGCTGAAGAGTGGCGCAAAAACACTCGATTTGAAGTTTTGGGATGATTTCATTGCTTTCACGGGTGAGCAAAAACCAACTGCCGGTGCGAAGGATGCGGAAATCGTCTTCGTCGGCTATGGCATCGAAGCGCCGGAGCAGAAGTGGGATGATTACAAAGGCGTTGACGTGGCTGGCAAAATTCTGCTGATGATGAACAACGACCCGTCGAGCGACCCCAAATTGTTCGCCGGTAAAACGCGCCTCTATTACGGTCGTTGGACGTACAAATATGAGATTGCAGCACGCAAAGGCGCTGCGGGTGCGATCATTATTCATACCGAGCCTTCGGCAGGCTACAAGTTTCAAGTCGTGCAAAGCTCGTGGACGGGTGAGCAGTTTGAATTGCCGCAAATCGGCAATGCGCCGACGGTGAAAATCAAAGCGTGGACGACGGACGAGGCCGGCAAACAGATCGCGCAACTCGGCGGCAAAAATCTCGACGAGCTGCGCGCCAAAGCCGAGCGCCGCGATTTCAAGCCGGTGCCGCTGGGCGTGACGCTTTCGCTTGAAATGACGAACAGTATCCGCAGCTTGAAAACGGCGAATGTCGTCGGCGTGTTGCCGGGCCGTGATCCGGCGTTGAGCAAAGAGTACGTGGTTTACTCGGCGCATCACGATCATCTCGGCGTCGGGACGCCGGCAAATGGCGATTCGATTTATAATGGCGCAGTGGATAATGCTTCAGGCACGGCAGGGATGTTGGCCATCGCCGAAGCTTTTTCGCGTATGCCCGTGGAGCAAAAACCGCGGCGCTCGATCATGTTTGCCGCGGTGGCTGCGGAAGAATCGGGCTTGCTCGGCTCGCAAAAATTTTGCGTCGATCCGCCGGTCGCGCCGGGATACATGGCAGCCAACATTAATATTGATGGCCTGAACTTAATTGGCCGCACGAAAGATTTGGCCATCGTTGGCATAGGCAAATCCAACATGGATCAGGTGGTTAAAGATGTGGCGGCATGGCAGGGAAGAGTGGTGGAAGGCGATCAATTTCCCGACAAGGGATTTTTCTATCGCTCCGATCAATTCAATTTTGCCAAGATCGGCGTACCGGCGACTTATTGCGATCCCGGCACCGAAGTCATCGGCAAGCCGGCAGGGTGGGGTAAAGAGCAAGTTGAAAAATGGGAGGCGACGAAGTATCATCAGGTGAGCGACGAGTACGATGACAGTTGGAATTTTGAAGGTGCGGTTGAAGACTCCCAGTTGCTGTTTCTGGTGGGATTGAAGGTCGCCAACGCCGAGGCGGCGCCAAGCTGGGTTCCTGGCGACGAATTTGAAGCGGCGCGGAAGAAGGCGCTGGCGGAACGGAAATAAAAAGCAGTAATCAGTTTTCAGTGATCAGTCAAAATAAAATGCCGTGCTTGATTCAAGCACGGCATTTTTGTTTGGTGCTATAAATGAACCGCCGTCAAGCCTTTTTGATGATCCCGACGAGATACAACAGAACGACGGCTCCGACCACCGCCGTCACTAAAGAGCCGACGAGGCCATAAGCCGACAGCCCGATGACGCCGAACAACCAGCCGCCGAGCAACGCGCCGATAACGCCGACAACGAGATTGCCGACCAAGCCCATGCTGCGCTTTTTCATGAGCTGTCCCGCGAGCCAACCGGCGGCCAAACCGATGAGCAAAAACCAAATCAAACCATCCATCTCCTGTCCTCCTTAATTAGGGTTGTGAAAGGTGAGCTTCAGCAACTCTGGCTATGTGGGGCACAAGATAGGCAAGTTTTTGGCAAAAGTCAAGCGGGTTTCTATGATGAGAAAGTTGATTTTGGGTAATGGGTCAGTTACGGGTGGAGTAGCGCAGACATCTTGTCTGCAGTCAGGATGACTGCGCTACGTTTTCCACCTATAAGTGAGGCATTACGATTTTGGCAAAGTCATGCTTGACTCTTTAAATATGTTTATTTAAATTTGAAAGGAATATGCGCCACGACGAAACGAGTGTGGGCACCGGTGGAGGAGAAGTTTAGTGTCTGTTATAAAAAGAATCAGACAAAAAGTGTTGGATGGCGAATACGAATTCACAATTCCACACTTTTTTGAAGAGATGGCCGAAGATGATCTTGGCTTTCCGGACATCAAGAACGCCATTCTCAAAGGCCGAATACGGCGAAAGTTTACTCACGACATACGCGGAACGCGCTATGAAGTCGTCGGACCAGCATTTGACGGCAGAGAAATTGCCGTTATTTATCGTATCAAAAGCACTGGTAAACTGTTATTCATCACAACGTATGCTTAGGAGAAATGATGGAATTAGAAAAGAATGGTTATGATTATGGGGAATGTGAAATTTGCGGAACACCATTGCAAGCGAAACGCACCACCCAAGATTTCTGGATTAAAGGGCAACTTATCGTTGTGGAAAACGTGCCGGCAGGAGTGTGCCCACGCTGTGGGGAAAAAGTCGTTAGAGCAGAGATTGGCGAATGGATCGCGGAACTGATAAAAAACTCTGAACGAATTGCCAAAGCCCCAAGAATTTCTGTGCCTGCGATCAAGTTTGAGGCGGAAGGAGTAGCTGCATAATTTTATGGTTCGGAAAAGAAAATCCTAAACAAGTGAATTTTGTTATCAAATTGGTCGAGTAACCGTTTTTGATTTTATTCGGTTACATCTCCCATCAAAACGACAACGCCGACCACGCCCGTCACCAAAGGGTTCACAGCCCGATCACACCGAACAACCAGCCACCGAGCTGCGCGCCGATGACGCCGCCGACGAGATTGCCGACCAAGCCCATGCTGCGCTTTTTCATGATCTGTCCGGCGAGCCAGCCGGCGGCGAGACCGCTCAGCAAAAACCAAATCAAGCCATCCATTTCCTGTCCTCCTTTAGGGGTTGTGAAAGGTGAGCTGCAACAACTCTGACTATGTGCGGCACAAGATAGGGAAGTTTTTGCAAAAGTCAAGTGGGTTCGAGGCCAAGAAATGGAATCGGGGTCAAGATTTTTTTTCAACTATCTTCATCAAGCGGGCAATCTGCTCGTTAAAGAAGTTTTGCAAAGTGGGCACATCCAGCGGCTATTGCATCTTGTTGCGATCAAGCGCGGTGCTGGGTTTAAACGAGATTCTTTCAGAATGACATTTTTCTCCACCTGTTTCTTCACTGCAAGTTGCGAGGGGCAAAGCTAAAACAACTCCTCGTACAAAGCTTTTTGTTCCACACTAACCCACCGTGTTTGCGCTTCCCCATCATGTTGAAAGTTGTACAACATGATCCGGCCTTGCTGCTGCAACTGCTCCAAATATTCCTCCAGCTTTTCATCACATCGTTCCCGCAATTCATCAGTCGTTGCATCGCCCAAAGCGTTGATAATCTCCAGCAAATCTTCGGCATTCCGCGCGCGGCGTTGGGGATCGCGATATTGCCAGTATTTTTCGACGTTTTCCACCAGCTCGGGAGAAATGATCGCCGGCACCGGGCCGCTGTTGAGCGCTTCATGCAGCAGCTCGCGGTTCACTTCCAGCGCCGCCGCATGTTGGGACAAACGCACTTCGTTGAAATCGTACATATAATTCGCCAGAAAATTATATAGCAGGTTGCCGGTAAATGGCGAGGGGACGTCAGTTTGCACGAAATGAACCGCAATTTTGCCGGCGTGAATATCCGCGATAACGCGCTTCAAGCTTTCCAAATCAAGCGCGTCGCGCAGGCAATCGCGGTAGGTTTCGATGATGAGCGGGAAGTCGTCGTATTTGCGCACGGCTTGCAAAAGATCGGCGGCGCGCATGCGTTGCTGCCAAAGCGGCATGCGGCGTTTGGGCGAAGTGCGCGGCAGCATCAGCGCGCGCGCGGCATTATAACGAAAACGGATGGCGAAGGGGGGCGTCGTGCTCAATGCTTTTAAATTGCGCTCTTCGATTTCTTCGGGCGCAAGCGAGAGAAACTGCTCGAGCGCGGGTGGGCGATCGGTATCGATAAAGCGGAGCATCAAGCCGTCGTCGTCAAATTGGCTTTGCACTTCGACGCCGGTAAGCTCTTCCATTTTATTTTGGAGAGCAAAAGCCCACGGCGCGTTGACTTTGCCGCCAAAAACGGAATGAACGAACAAACGCGGATCGCCGACTTCGTCGTAAAATTGTTCGACGATGATTTGCTGATCCGTCGGCAGCGCGCCGGTGCTCTCGATTTGTTTGTCAAAATGCGCCAGCAGATTTTCGGCGGACCAGCGGTCCATCGCATAATGTTCCATCAGCCAATTTAAAGCTTCCGGCAAAGCCATGCGCTCCTGCACTGTTCGCCGAAACTCACCGACGCGCAAGCCGGTCTCGTAATCGCGATAGAACGAGTCGCCGCGCCAAAAGGGCGGACGCGGGCGTTCGGTATGCGCCGGCGTCACCCAAAAGCGATCGTGCTCGATGCTCGTGATGCGCCATTCCGAGGAGCCGAGATAAAAAATATCGCCAATTCGCGACTCGAACACAAACTCTTCTTCCATCTCCCCGACTTTGATGTTGGTGTCGGCAATATAAACGCCGTAGTAGCCGCGATCAGGAATCGTGCCGCCGTTCATGATCGCTGCGTGTCGCGCGCCGCGCCGGGCAATGAGGCGATTGTTGACGCGATCCCACGAAATTTTGGAGCGTAGCTCGCGCATGTCATCCGAAGGATATTTCCCGCTCAACATGTCGAGCACGCTGTCGAATAAACTGCGCGAGAGCTGGCGATAGCAATAAGATTGGCGCACGAGCTGATAAAGCT
>JBOHQZ010000366.1:0-6765 GCA_050732275.1 bacterium | reverse complement strand
GATCGTGGAAGCCGGCAGCGTCCGCCTGCGCCCGATTTTGATGACGACGCTGACGACGGTGCTCGGCCTGCTGCCGATGGCTTTGGGCCTCGGCGAAGGTGCGGAGATTCGCACGCCGATGGCGATCACCGTCATCGCCGGCTTGATCAGCTCGACGGTGCTGACGCTGATCGTGATTCCGACGGTGTATGCGGTGCTGGATCGGTCGAAGTAAATCGTTGGGCGAAGTCGGACTTGGTCTCGAAGATGTTTCAAGTTTAGGAAATTTCCCCGACCAAGTCCGACTTCACTTACTCGACAAAAAATTCTTTTTCAACTTCTCTAATGAGAAAAGCCAGATTTGGGCTTTTGAAAGAAATATCCGGCGCGGGGATGCGATGGTGCTTGATGTCTGGGGGAATATGTTTGTGATGCGGATGGGTGGAAGCTAGAGATGGATCGTTAGGATGCGCTTGTGAGTCGTACCAGTATTGCCGTTCTTTGCCTTTATAAACGACGTAGCCATAGCCCGTAATCCAATCATCCAGATCGAAGTCGAGGGCTTCGCGAACTTCGAGGCGAATGTCGTTTGCGAAATAGATGTTGCCGGTGAGGGTAGCGAGTTTGCGGCCAGCAGGGATCAATACTAAATCTGAGTGTTGAATATGCTCAGCAAGTTCGGCGATACGATAAATCATCGCCTCATATTCTTCACGCGATGGTTTCATCGAACTGAATCTTGTTAAGATTCCTGATGACTGAGGATTCCTTTAACATAAATGCACGATAGCGCCGAAGCCTGTCCTGTTTGCTTTTAAAATATCCGGCCCACTCGGCAAAGTCCAAATGGCCATCGTCGTCGAGCCACCCATTCGAGTAGGCGTCGAAGAAATATTCCGAAAGCAAGCCGTATTGCTTTTCAAACTGCTGGCACTTGTTTTCGGCGGCGTGCAGGTCTTCGATGATTTCTTGAAGTTCATTATTCATATAGTCATTCGTCGTTTTTGATTTCGATTTCTGTTCTCCAGCATTAACTTACGAAAAAAATTTGGCTATTTCAAGTTTTTTAATTCCGGAAACCAATCCATGAATCGCCACTCCATCCTCCCACGCCTTTCCGCCAACCGGCCGGTGACGGTGCTGATGATCTTTCTCGCGTTGATCGTCGTCGGCATCGTTGCGTACACCGACATTCCGATCGAGCTTTTTCCCAAAGGCTTTGTTTTTCCCGCGCTCGGGGTTTGGGTTCCTTACAATAACGCCAATCCGAGCGAGATCGAGGAGCAAATTGCCCGGCCGATTGAGGAGATCGTGCAAACCATTCATGGCGTGCGGCGCGTCGAGACCAGCAGCCGCAACAACGGCTGTTGGACATGGATCGAGTTTGCCGGCAAAACCGATATGGATGTGGCCTACGCTGATCTCCGCGACCGGATGGATCGGGTGAAGCCGGAGCTGCCGCAGGACATCGAAAGAGTTTATCCCAGAAAATTCAGCGACGACGACGAAGAGATCGTCTTCATGGCGGTTTCACTGGACAAAACATACGAAGACGCTTATAGCTTGTTGGACACGCATCTCCGCAAGGTGCTGAACCGCATCGACGGCGTGGCGAACGTCGAACTGTGGGGCGTCGATCGCAAAGCCGTGCAGGTGCTCGTCGATCAAGCCAGCGTCGATGCGCACAATATCAATTTGTACCAGCTCGTCGAAGACATGCGGCGCGACAATTTCGTGCTCGCCAGCGGCTACGTCAACGACGCCGGTAAAAAGTTTTACGTGCGCTCGTTGGGAAAATACGAAAATCTCGAAGAAATCCAAAACCTGCGCATCAGCAACACCAATCTGCGCCTGAAGGACATCGCCGAGGTTAAATTTGACGTCGCCGAGGACAAAAGATGGATTCAGCGTTTTGACCGCAAGCCCTCGGTTTGGATGGGGCTGTTCAAAGAATCGCAAGCCAACACCGTCGAAGTTTGCAACAACGTGCTGGAGGTGCTCGACAAGCAAGTGCGCGTGAACCCGCAGCTCGCCGGCATGAGCTTTCAGGTCATTTTCGATCAAGGCACGTACGTTCTCGAGTCTATCAACAATTTGATGAACGCCGGCTTTTGGGGCGGCATCTTCGCGTTCTTGGTGGTCTACTTTTTCCTGCGCCGCTTCCGTATGACGTTGATCATCAATCTCGCCATTCCGGTCTCGCTGCTCGTTACCATCGGGGTAATCTATTTCATGGGCTGGTCGCTGAACATCATGACCATGATGGGGCTGATGGTGAGCGTGGGCATGGTGGTTGACAACTCGATCGTGGTGGTGGAAAATATTTATCGCCTGCGCAAGGAAGGTCTCGCGCCGCGCGAGGCCGCGATTCAAGGCGCCAGCGAAGTCGCCATGCCGATCACGATGGCGACGTTGACGACGGTCGTGGTTTTTCTGCCGCTCATTTTTATGGGCGACAACCCCGGCATGACTTTTTACATGGCGCGCATGGGCGTGCCGGTGATCTCGGCTTTGCTGGCGAGCCTGTTCGTCGCGCTGATTTTTATTCCGCTCGCCACCATGATTTTCTCCGCGGCAAAGGAGCCGCAAGAAGCGAAGATCATCACGCGCGCCAATGCTTTTTACATTCGCGTGCTCGAGCGCACCCTCGCCCGCCGCGTCGATGCCGCGCTGATCTTTTTCATTTTGGGCGTCAGTTCTTTCGGGATTATGCAAGCGGTGCCCAAGACCGACGAAACGCAAGGCAACATCAATGACGTCAGGTTCATTTTTGAATTGCCCGGAAATTACACCATCGATGACGCCAACGCGTATTTTCAGTCATTCGAGGACTTTCTCTACGCCAATAAAGAAAAATACGATCTCAAAAGCGTCGAAACTCGCTTCAGCACGGACTGGGGGCAAGTGCGCGCCTATCTGAACAAGCCGCCGCAACAAGGCTGGTGGCAGGTGGTCGGCCTGTCGATCGGGAGGAAACTCGGGCTGGTTAAAAACGGCGTTATGACGCGCGAGAAGGTGATTGAAGACGTCAAGGAAAATGGGCCGAAGCGGGCGGGCATCGAGATGCGCACGCGTTGGCGCCAGGAAACCGCGAGCCAGCAGGGCACTATGACCGTCGTGTTGTATGGCGACGACACCGACCGCCTCACCGATCTTTCCCACGAAGTCGAGCGGCGTTTGCGCGCCATCCCCGGCCTGCTGGATGTCGGCACTGAGCTTGAAGATGGCGTCGACGAGGTGCGGCTGCGATTGAATCGCGAGCAGGCGACGAAATACGGCGTCAATCCGCAAGCCGTGGCCGGAACGATTTCGTATGCGCTGCGCGGCGTGGAGCTGCCGGACTATCGCACCGAAGACCGCGAGGTGGACATCCGCGTGCAAATGCGCAAGAAAGACCGCGAGACGTTGCATCAATTAATGAACCTGCGCATGCGCCAGCAGAACGGCCAGGAAGTGCCGCTGGCAAATATTGCCGAGATTTCCGTGCGCCGCGGCTATGGGCGCATCACCCGCAATGACGGCAAAACCATGCTGGCCATCACCGCCACGACCACGCAGGAAAATGCGCAGAATTTGTATCGCCACATCGATCAGGCGATGGACGGCTTCGAGATGCCGCGCGGGTATTCGTGGGACAAAGGCCAGCGCTTCGATCGCCTGCGGGAGAACCAGGACACCACCAACTACGGTTTGTATCTCGCCGTCACCTTTGTGATGCTGCTGATGGGCGTCTTGTTCGAATCGGTGATTCTGCCGCTGTCGGTGATCGTGTGCATTCCCTTTGCCTTCTTCGGTGTGGGCTGGACGCTGTTTCTCACGCGCACGCCGATGGATCTCATGGCGATGATCGGGCTGTTCATTCTCGTCGGCGTGGTGGTGAACAACGCCATCGTGTTGGTGGATTTGATCAATCAACTGCGGCTGCAAGGCTACAGCCGGCACGACGCCATCATCTTAGCCGGCCGCCATCGCTTCCGCCCCATTTTGATGACCGCCGGCACGACCATCGTCGGACTCATTCCCATGGCGCTGGGCACTTCGAAAATGATCGGCATCTCCTACGCGCCGATGGGCCGCACGCTCATGGGCGGCATGATCTCCGCCACGATTCTCACTCTGCTCGTCGTGCCGGTTGCCTATACTTATTTCGACGATCTGCGCGAAATGTGGAAGCAGTTGCTGGCGATCATGTTTGGGAAGAGGCGGGGAGAGGTTGAGGCTTGAAGAAAAGATTTGCCCAACGGATAAAATCGCCTACGGCCGCAGGCGACCAACGGATGAAAAACATTAAATCCGTTGGTCGTTTTTTTATATAGTGCTGATATGCTAATGAATGCGTTAAACATTTCGTTGCTTTCTAATTGGATTCTTTTTATATTTGGGTTGGTCTTATTTAAATTTCTCTAACTCGGTTGGAAATAAAAAGAAATGGCTCCGGTGCCGGAAAAAATTCTGCGGCTGGTTTCACATGGATACGTTGAATTCTCGGAAAAAGGCTATCAGCAACTCTTCGATGGACCATACAATAGAGATGACGTTCAAAACGCAATAATATTTGGCAAAGTGATGAAAAAGGAACGCGACGAAACGCGCGTAGCAAAATACAAATACACGATCATCGGCCCAGCGGTTGGAGGCGATCAGTTGTATTGCTGTGGGAAAATTCGCAAGGCGCGTTCCGGAGAAGAGTACTTCATTATTACGTTTCATGATGCAGAATTATGAAAAGACAAAATAAAACCTCAGGGCATGGCCCACAAGCAAAGCCTCAAGGTGAGCTTTGTCCGATGTGCGGCAAGGGCACAACGCACATTGTAAAACTGGATTACAAGCTCAAAGATGAAAATGGCAGAGAGTTCGTTGTTCCCGATCTCGAGGTCGAAATTTGTGATTTTTGTGGCGAAAAAATTTTCAATATGGAAGCCGTGCGCAAAGCAGAACGGATTCAGGGCCGTGTTGGCAAAATCTTGATTCGTTTGAAGCCGGCTCTACAATCTGCGCTTTCAGCTCGTGCCCAGAAAAACAAACGTTCGATCACGCAGGAAGCCCAGTATCTGCTTGAAAACAGCCTCGCGGCGAATTAGACTTCGTATTTCCTTTGTTTCGGCACTGCGAAACGCCATCGTTCTCGAACTCGCCGTTTCAGCAGCCCATTTTGAAGCGGCGGCGTGTTGGCTTCATATCAAACTGACCATGTCGCAATCTGCCAGGGCGAAAGCAATTTCCCGCAACCAGCCGGCTGCTCCCGTAGGTTTCTAAGCGTGTTTGCTCGCTCCAGACGGTACACACCGTTTCTTCCAGGGCAAGACTGCGTCCGTAGGATGGATTTTTTCAACGAGGCTGCGGTCTTTGGAAGAATAGCTGATGAAAATGTGAGGCGGATTTTCCATTTCTGATTGTGTTTCACGATTTTTCACTTTCCATTGTTGCTCTTTCAAGCCTCCACCCTCAGAACATGCACGCGGCCAACACGGTCACCACCAACAATAGTGCAACCATCCAGAGAAACAGCACAGCACTGCATAGCACTACCCCCACCAAAGGTGGTGATGGCTTTTCCGATTGTAACATTCCAAACTTTGATCGAGAAGTCAGATGACGCTGACACAGCGAGGTGGCCATCTAGTGTGAGCGCAATGCCATTAATCCAACTACCATATCCTGTCAGTGTTCTTAACATTTGACCAGAAATCAAATCCCAGACTTTGATTGTATTGTCACCTGAGGCCGAAACTATGTGTTTGCCATCGGGCGTAATAGCGACACGATAAACCCTGTCCGTATGTCCTTCTAACGTGCGAAGCAACGGTCCTTCCGGAGGTGCGAGACTTGGCATTAAAGGACGGAGCCATGGTCTTTGCGCGTTCTTTGTCACGTGAGCAAGAAAAGATCGAATGCGTGGTGAAGTTTGCCCAATTAAACGTCCTACCAAATGTGCTGGCAATTGCTGACGATCTCGTGTGAGTTGGTTGGCGGAAAGTCGCAAGGCGTTTTGCACCAGCCGCAGTTCCCGATCTTCTGGCAAAAGATCATAATCTGTTAGCAACTCATTCACCTCGCAAACGGCGAGCTTGTGCTTCAGCCAATTATAATCTAAAAGTAACTGGCGAAGTGTTTCAGTCTGATTGCTTTGAACGAGATGATAGGCAAGGTGATGCCAAAGATGGGATTCGTCCAGAGGCAAATCAACCCATTTTGAGTGGGATGAAAAGCGATAGATCTTAAGGAATCGACCGTGAAGTTTGGGCAAATCAGCGCCAATCTTCTGTACTAAATATTGCCGCATCACGTCGTGCAGGCGGATGGTGCGGTCGCTCAAATCGAACTGCAGCAAAAGAGAAAGCTTGTGAAGCTTCTCGCACAGCTTTTCGGTATGAATCGGTTTGTATCCCGCCGCCGACCAAAGTTTCTCCAGCGTGGCCAGAGGAATATTTACATCTTCCGGAAAGATCGCCAGCTCGAAGTAACGCTGCCGGCCTCCTTCGTCGAGCATCTGCAAGCTGGCTTCAAGTGTTTTGGCGACGGCCTGATGGCGCTCCGTAGCGTTGTCCTGGTCAAAGGCAAGCAAGCCACATTCATCCAGCAAGACGTTAACAGAAGTAATCGCCTCCGCGAAGGGTTGCTGCAAATCATGCACGCGGTAGCGCAGTGTCGCATTAACGAGCTTGAGCAGCAACGGCCATTCGCCCAAACGTTGCGCGAGACGTTGGAGTCCGGAGCTCTCACCTTCGGGCAGATTAAAACCGACCAAACTCGTGGCCTCATCCGTCCGCATGGCATCGAGAT
>JBOHQZ010000365.1:0-6778 GCA_050732275.1 bacterium | reverse complement strand
CTGAAGGCGTAACTACAAACTGAAGGCGTAACTACAAACTGAAGGCGTTACGACAAACATGCACCTCATCGAACTGACTTCTTATCTCGACGTCTACCTGCAGCTCGCGGATTTTACCGACAGCTCGCAAAACGGCTTGCAGGTGCAAGGAAGCGAGGAGATTCGCCGCGTTGCGGCGGCAGTAGACGCCTGCCAGGAGACCATCGAAGCGGCGGCAGCGGCTCATATCGATTTTCTCATCGTCCATCACGGGCTGTTTTGGGACAAGTCCGAGAAGCTGGTGGGCGCGCATTATCGCCGTGCCAAAAAACTCATCGAAAACGGCATCAATCTTTATTGCGCCCATTTGCCGCTCGATGCCCACGCCGAAGCCGGCAATAACGCGGTGTTGGCGCGGCGACTGGGCTTCGAGCCAACCGCCGGATTTGGCCATCATCATGGGCGAGATATCGGTTGTATCGCCGAGGCAAAAGCCGCCATTTCTCAAGCCGAGTTTCTCCGCCGGCTTCACGACGCGCTCGGACAAAACGTCCGCGCCGACTTCTTCGGCACTGAGACGACTCAACGCATCGCCGTAGTGACCGGCAGCGGAGCGTTTCTTCTGCCACAAGCCATGGCCGCCGGCGTCGATGCGTTCATCACCGGCGAGTCGCGGCATTCCTATTATCATGTCTGCAAAGAGAACCGCTTCAACGTGGTTTACGGCGGCCACTACGCAACAGAAACCTTTGGCGTCATCGCGCTGGCGCAGCATCTCGAGGCGAAATTTCAGCTTCCATATCAGTTTCTGGATTTTCCGACGGGGTTGTAACACGCGGCATTGATGGACGGGCGCGGTCGGAGTTAACAAATAGGGATGAATGACAATCACTCGTGTGTTTCTAAACAATTCGTGCTTGCTTCTTTGGTTTGTATCGACTATCTTTTTAATGAGGCGCGACATTTTGCTGTGTGTATCGTAAAGTAGAGGTGCAATATGAACAACCAATTGATACAATCTCATCCAAACATTATGATGGGCAAACCGGTTATAGCAGGAACACGCATTACTGTTGAGCTGATTTTGGAAAAATTGGCGGCAGGTGAAACAGTCGAGCAAATTCTGGAGGCTCACCCTCGTTTGACGAAACCGGCCATTCTTGCAGCTATTGAATTTGCAGCGAAGGTCCTGCGCGCCGATGTCGTTTATCCTATGGTCGAGCAAGCCGCATGAATCTCCTGGCTGACGAGAGCGTGGACGGGCCGATTGTTGAGCGGCTTCGGCAGGACGGGCACGTTGTTCTTTATGTTGCTGAAATGGAGCCGAGCATTCCCGACCAGGTGGTGCTGCAACGCGCAAATGAACATCACGCACTTCTTGTGACAGAGGACAAAGATTTTGGCGAGTTGGTATATCGCCAAGGCCTCGTTCATCTTGGCGTTATTCTAATTCGTCTTGCTGGATTATCTCCCCAAACTAAAGCCCGTTTCGTCTCGAAAGTGATTGCTGAACGAGCAGTCGAAATGCCGGACGCCTTTAGCGTTATCTCACCTGGTACAGTTCGCATACGACCCAAGTTGAAATTAGTCAGTCAAGAACCAGCCTAAAACTAAACGAAAAATCATGCGCCAACGAATATTCACCCCCGGGCCGACGCAGATTCCCGAGCGCGTCACCGTCGCCATGTCGCAGCCGTTTCCGTATCATCGCGGCCCGGAGTTTAAAAAATTGTTTGCAGAAGTCACTGCAAATTTGCAATATGTATTTCAAACGCAGAGCGAGGTGCTGTTGCTCACGGTTTCCGGCACCGGCGGCATGGAAGCGTGTGTTGCCAACTTGCTTTTATCCGGACAGAAAGTGCTCGTCATTGTCGCCGGAAAATTCGGCGAGCGCTGGCAGGAGCTGTGTCAGGCGTATGGCCTCGAAACGATCGTCATGAACGTGCCGTGGGGCGAAGCGCCGAATTTGGACGAGCTTAAAAAATTGCTGCAGGCGCACACCGACGTCGCCGCGGTTTTCTGCACGCAGAGCGAAACGTCGACCGGCGCGGTGAGCGACGTGAAAGCCATGGCCGAGCTGGCCCACGCCCACACCGATGCGCTCGTCGTCGTCGACGGCATCACCTCGGTTGGAGTACTGCCGTTTTACATGGACAAATGGAATATTGACGCTTGCGTCACCGGCTCTCAAAAAGGCGTGATGGCGCCGCCGGGCATGGCTTATGTAGCGCTCTCGGAGCGTGCCCTCAAAAGATTCGAAGCACAGCAACGGGACGAGCTGCTAAAGAAGCGGAATTTGCCGCATTATTATTTAGATTTTGCCAGGGCGCGCGAGGCAGCCAAAGAAAGCATGACGGCGTGGACTCCGGCCATTACGCTGCTCGTCGGCTTGCGCGAGTCGCTGCAGATCATGCGCGAGACCGAAATCGAGAATCTCTGGAATCATTACGCGCAATTGGCGAAAGCCGTCCGCGCCGGAATCAAAGCGATAGGATTGGAATTATTTGCCCAGGCGCCGTCGAATGCGCTCACCGCAGTGAAAGTGCCGCCGGGGATCGATGGCCGCAAATTAACCGACGTGTTGCGCGCCAAATACGGCGTCACCATCGCCGGTGGCCAGGGCCAGCTCAAGGGTAAAATCTTTCGCGTGACGCACATGGGCTATTACGATCATCTCGACATGGTGGCGTTGATCGCCGCTGTCGAGTTGGCGCTGCGCGATTTAGGGTGGAAATTTGAATTGGGCGTGGGTGTGGCCGCGATGCAGAAAGTTTATGCATAACAAATGCTATAGATTTTCTTTAAAGAAGGGACGGATATTATGAATGAACGAATCAATGTCCACGCTATTATTCAAAAGGGGGAGCGCATTTATAGCCGGCGGCTGAAGGCGAAATTAGAAAAAAAGTATTTCGGCAAAATTGTCGCTATCGATCCGGACACGGGCGAATATTTTATCGGCGATACTATTCTTGAAGCCGTAAAGAAAGGAAGGAAAAAACATCCTGGGACAGTGTTCCATTCAATTCGGGTTGGTTACCCGGCTGCTCACTGGGTAAAGGAGCCAAGATGATTAAAGGACGATTTAACGCGTATGATGAACCATGTGTGCAAATACAAATTACGGATTTAAAAACCGAAGTTACTGTCGATACAGGGTTCAACGGCGCACTGTGGCTTCCGACAACTCTTCTCGCAAGTTTAAATCTTGAATTGATTTCTACACAGCGGTTCTTTGTGGCCGATGGTCATCCTGTTGATTCACAGGTTTTCTCAGGAAAAATGACTTGGTTCGGCAGAGAGATTGAAATCGAAATCATAGAAACCGAATCCGAGAACGCTCTTTTGGGAACGGAGTTGCTGGAAACTTGCTCTTTGTTTATTCATTTCCCCCAAAAGCGTGTGGAAATCAGAAAGGCGAGAAAAAGTCGCCGGTGACTTGGGAACGAATTGCCGCAGCGCAGAAAATATACGCCACTGAAGTGTTATAGTGAAAGAGCGAATGATTGGCGGATAATTGAATTGATGGTGTGATGGAATCGCTGAAATGTTGGAATTTGCTTCCTATTAATCCAACAATCCAGTAATCCATTACTCCAGAAGTTTGGCAAGGTCACACGCATGAGGTCACGTTATGCCCCGCATCCTGATCGTCGAGGATGACCGCAACACGCTCTCCGGCTTGATGGAAATTTTGGAAGAGGAGGGTTACGAAGTCCGAGGCGTCGAAAGCGGCCACAAGGCGCTGCGCACGTTGGAGCGCGAGCGCTTCGATATTTTGCTCACCGATCTCAAAATGCCGGAGGTCGACGGCATGCAGCTTTACGAGCAAACGCAAGCTCTCGCGCCGGAGATGAAGACGATCGTCATGACCGCGTACAGCTCGGTCAAAGACGCCGTCGACGCGATGAAGCGCGGCGTTTACGAGTATCTCACCAAGCCGCTCAATCTCGACGAGCTGTTCGTCATTCTCAAAAAAGCGGTTGAAGACCAAAGCCTGCGGCGCGAGAACGAGGAACTCAAGGACCGGCTGCAAGGCAGCTATCGCTTCGAGAGCATCATCGGCAAAAGCGCCTCGATGCAGCAGGTGTTCAAAACCATCTACAAAGTCGCGAAGAGCCAGGCAACAGTGCTGATTCGCGGCGAGAGCGGCACCGGCAAAGAACTGGTGGCGCGCGCCGTGCATTACAACAGCCCCCGCGCCAACGGGCCCATGGTGGAAATCAGTTGCGCCGCTTTCCCCGAAACGCTGCTGGAAAGCGAGTTGTTCGGCTACGAAAAGGGCGCTTTTACCGGCGCCGACAGCCGCAAAAAAGGCCGCTTTGAAATGGCGCACACCGGCACCATTTTTCTCGACGAGATCGGCGACATATCCGCCAACGTGCAGACCAAGCTGCTGCGCGTTTTGCAGGAAAAAGAGATCAGCCGGCTCGGCAGCAACGATCCCATCAAAGTTGACGTCCGCGTGATCACGGCAACCAACCGCGATCTCGAACAAGCGCTCGCCAACGGCTTGTTTCGCGAGGATCTCTATTATCGCCTGAACGTCATTCCGATTTTCCTTCCGCCCTTGCGCGAGCGCCGCGAGGACATTCCGCTGTTGATCGATCATTTTATCAAGCGTTACAGCAAGATGAACAATAAAATCATGCTCGGCATTGCCGAAGACGCTTTGGAGCTGTGCGCAACATACGATTGGCCGGGAAACGTCCGCGAGTTGGAAAACGCCATCGAAAACGCGATCGTTTTGGGAGAAGGCGAAACGCTGCTGGCCGAGCACCTGCCGGTGACGCTCGCCATGCGCAAAACTGCAATGGAGGGCTTCGCCGCGGAAAGCGATGACGACTTTTTCCCCGGCGGCTCGAGTTATCGCGAAAAAATGGAAACCGCGGAGAAAAAGATTTTGGAAGAGGCCATCCGCCAGGCCGACGGCAACAAATCCGAAGCCGCCAAGCAGCTCGGCATCAGCCTGCGGACGATGCGGTATAAAATTCAAAAATACAAATTGTGAGTTTCTTCAAATGACAACTCTAATTTAACATTGTCAAGTTACTTTAATGTGCGCAAAATTAAGGATGCGTATGCTCGCAAAGCCTGCAAACGCGCTCATGATCTTTGCCTGCCTGACGGCGTGCTTCCTGTTTTCCTCCTGTGACGAAGAGCTTCCGCCCTACCAACCGCCGCAAAATGCTTTGCACGCGGTGTTTGGCGTGTTGGATGGTGTGACAAATCGGTTCGTCTCGTGCAATACCAACACCAGAATCTGGAACCTGGATCCGATCGTCTTCAAAATCGGCGTCATCAACACATTTGATGAAACCTTGCAAGGCCCGGCGGATCGCGTTTCCGGAAGGCTGGAGATTTGGCGAGCGGAAGCTCCTGATTTTGAAAAGGCCATTGCCTTTACCGGCGTGTTTGATCCGCGGCACGTGCGAGCCAATATTTTGACCTTGGATCCCGGTGATACGCTGGAAGTCGGCTTGATCTGGCGCCACGACAATAACGCCAACCAAAGAATTTGGCGCCAAACAGGCAGCCGTCCTTTTAACGCCACGATCCACGCCCGCGGCCAGATCAAAGTTTTCGAGGACGCGCCTGTGCTTTTGCTCCCCGAAATAAAACTTCAAGTCGTCTACGACGTCGACGTTAGTAGCCCGGCTTGCGATCAGTGATGCCGGCAAGCCCGGTTGTGCACCGCCATTTTCACGCGAGGTGAGGACATGCAAGATAGCTGGATTTCACAGAAAGGTTTCGTCCGCGGCATGCCTTTCAGGTTGATCCGGGGATTTAAGATAATAGCGCCATTAATGGTGTTTGCTTTCTTTAGCTTCATGATTCATCGCCAGGCGTTGTCCGGAACGACCGGCATCTTGGAAGGCTTTGTGCGCGACAAGGCGACAAACAAACCCATACCGGGGGCCAATGTGCTCATCGTGCAAACCAGTCAGGGCGCGGCCGCGAGCAATGAAGGATACTTTCGCATTCACAACATTCCCGCTGGCACCTACGAAGTGCGGGTGTCGAGCATCGGCTACCAGGCGATCACCTTTAGCAATATCGTCATTCGGCCGGATTTGACCACGCGCCTGAACGCCGAAATAACCGAGAGCGCGATTCAATTGGACAAAGTCGAAGTGCGCGCCGAAAGGCCGCTCATTCAGCGTGATGTCACCGGCACCCTCCACCAAGTGGAACAGGAGAAAATGATGAAATTGCCGGTCGACAAATTTCAAGACGTAGTTGGCTTGCAAGCCGGCACCACGGTCGAAGGCAATATTCGCGGCGGAAAAACCCGCGAGGTGTCGTATCTCGTGGATGGCCTGGCCGTGCAAGATTTGGTGCAAGGCGGTTTGGGTCTGGAGCTGCCGAAGAGCGCCATCGAACAAGTCAGCATTAAGACCGGCGGTTTCGACGCCGAATATGGCAATGCGCTTTCCGGCGTGGTAAATGTGGTCACGCGCACGGGCGGGAACGCGCGCGAATATTTCGTGCGCGCCGACAAGGACGATCTGTTTGGCGGCAAGGAAATCAGCAAGACCATCGACGCCGAATTTTTTGTTTCCGGCCCCATTCGCAAAGACAAGCTGCACTACGTTTGGGCCAACAATTTTTATCTGACGGACACGCGCTGGTGGCAGGATTTTCAGCGCTCCTTCGAGACGCGCGTTCGCAAAGAGTTGCACGGGGTGGCGAGATTGAATTATCTGGTTTCGCCGAGCATGCGCGTTGATTTGCAGGCGCTTTACTCGCTGCAGCGCTGGCGTGATTACGAGTTCAGTTGGCGTTTCAATCTTCCCGG
>JBOHQZ010000364.1:0-6781 GCA_050732275.1 bacterium | reverse complement strand
GGCGCAGACTGCTGGCAAAGTGCGCGAGTCGCCGAGGTAGATGTGAAAATTTTTTCGGAGAAGCTGCAGCGGTTTGGCATTAAAGCGGAGGATTACAAAGGATAATTTTCATGTGTCGTGCCGACTCCCTCCCAACTCAATCCGAGTCCCCACGCCTTTTTCCAACATCTTCTTGTAAATATGCTGCGCCGAGGCCAGATCTTCAATAGCGAGGCCGAGCGATTTGAACAGCGTAATCTCCTCCGCCGAAGCTCTGCCTTGCACTTGGCCGAGCAAAATTTCCCCAAGCTCGCCACGAATATGATTATCGTCGAGCGCGCCTTCTTTTTTGGCGATGATGAAATCGCCCGCCTCGTTGAGAGCCGATTCGCGACGGTCAACAAACAGGCGCGATTTAAGCATTGCGGCGGTGTCAAGCTCACGCGCCGTAGGCACGCAAGCGCCCACCGCGTTGAGGTGCGCGCCGTTTTTGATCCAAGCTCCTAAAACCACTGGCTCATCTGCAGCGGTCGTCGTGCAGATGATGTCCGCCTCTACCACTGCTTCTCGCGCTGTTTCCATTGGCTCGATCGCGATGCCGAGCCGGCGTGATTCGCGCTCGGCAAATTGGCGTGTATGGTCGGCATTCCGGCTCCAAACGCGCACGCGTGTGATCTTTCTCGCCAGCAGCATGGCTTCGAGATGCGTTCGCGCTTGCGTGCCGGCGCCGAGAATGGCCAAGTCGTGCGCATCTTCACGAGCGAGAATCTTTGTTGCAACACCGCTGACGGCAGCGGTGCGAATCGCCGTAATTTCGGTTGCATCTATGACGGCGAGAAGGCATCCGTGCTTCGCTTCAAATAATAACACTGCGCCTTGATGCGAATCATACGGCGTACCGTGATTGCCGGGAAAAATCGTAAGCACTTTCAGCCCCATCGCATTGAGGTCTTGCACGTAAGCCGGCATCATGCCCAGCGCGCCGATTTTTTCGGGAAGCCACATAATCGGACGGAGCGGCAAAATTGTTTTACCGGCGGCGAGCATTTTTAATGCCTCGGCCATGACATCCATGCACTCGTGCATTGGCAGCCATTGGGCGACTTCGGATTGATTGACGATCAGGACTTTCACTGATTACCTCACTCATTTACTCTTCGCATAAATCGTAGCTCACCCAGTTCCGTTGTGAATCCCCATTGCTGATAAAACGCCGCTAGCTCCGGAAGACAGTAGAGCTCAATGTGTCGCACCGCTTTCAAAGCGGAGTGATGGACAACGGCATCCATCAATTGGCGCCCCAAGCCGGAGTTACGATATGGCTCGGCGACGATAACATCGAATACCAAAGCTTTGTAGGCGTAATCGGTGAGAATGCGCGTGAAGGCAACAAGCTTTTTGGTGCCCGCGTCACAAAATGCAATGATGATGTCCGTGTGCTGCACCATGCGGCGGACGTCATCAAGCTGCCGGCCTTTCGTCCACCACTCGGATTGATACAACGCATGAAGCTCCTCAATTTGCGCGTCGGTGAGATCGTCGATCATTTCAAAAGACATGGCGCCTCGATAAAATTTGATGGCATCACACGCGGATCAAAAACTCACACGGAAGAGTTTGATATTTTCAGTGTGGATTTTTGATCGAAGTGAAATCTTTTCTACTTCCAGATATTTAGGCAGACGGTAATGATCAACGCGTTGGTAAAATCGATAAAAAAAGCGCCGACCATGGGAACGACGAGAAAAGCGCGTGGCGCCGGGCCATAGCGCTCGACCAGCGCTTTCATGTTGGCCATCGCATTGGCGGTGGTGCCGAGCATGAATCCGCAAAAGCCGCTGTCAATGACCGCAGCTTCGTAGTCACGACCCATCAACTGAAAAATCGGCCAGAAGCAAATCAGAGCAATCATGGTAATTTGGCCGGCTAAAATCGCCAACAAAGGCAGCGCCAGCCCGGCAAGCTCCCAAAGCTTCAAAGTCATCAATGCCATGACAATGAACAGCGACAGAGCGACGCTGCCGAGGTCGTCGATCACCCGTTGCGAGAGACCGATGGACTTGGTAAGGTCGTCAAAATTTCTAATGATCGCGGCCACCAACATGGCGCCGATATAAGCAGGCAGCGTAATCCCCATGGTTTTGAACCACGAGCTGACCCATGATCCGACCCATATAGCCACAAGTATGGTTACCAAACTTTTTAAGAGCGCATAAGATTCCACATCTTCGCCGGCTGGCGTTGCGGTTAGCGGTTCGGGCATGCGTGCTTCGACGAGATTGGCGGCAACTGGCATCTCGATCTCGCGGGCGCGCTTGGGCGCCAGCATTAATTTGTGGCACTCAATGAGATA
Source organism: bacterium (assembly GCA_050732275.1). Taxonomy (GTDB): domain Bacteria; phylum Zhuqueibacterota; class Zhuqueibacteria; order Zhuqueibacterales; family Zhuqueibacteraceae; genus Zhuqueibacter. The sequence goes on along the minus strand of JBOHQZ010000364.1, from coordinate 4,449 downwards.
CGTGCCGATTGGGCTGCCAATCAGGCCGCCGGAGATGATGCCGACCATTGCCGCGGCTACTGCGATCGTGGCCGCGCCGGACACTCCTGCTTGCTCGAATAGCGGCGCAAAAGCAAGTCCGGTGGCCGGCCCTCCGGTCAGAGTCACTGAGCCGCTCAAAACCCCGAAGAGAGGGTGCATGCCTAACGGTATTGCGATCAAGATGCCGAGGAGGTTTTGCATGACCGCAAAAACCGTCGCAAGGATTAAGAAGATGACAACCTGCGGTCCGCCAACTTTCAACAGTTTGATGCTGGCGCCAAAGCCAACCGAAGTGAAAAAAGCAATCATCAGCGGGCTTTGCAACGTCGTGTCGAATTGGAACAACGTCACCTCATAGCGACGCGCGACGAGAATCACGACAGCAACGAGCAGGCCGCCGATAACCGGCGCCGGAATATTATAGCGGCTCAAAAACGGAATCACACGACGAATACCATAACCAATGAAAAGCACGATCCCGGCAAGTGCCACGGTCTGAATCAGGTCGAGTTTGAGCATTCAAGGCTCCGATAGTGTCAGTATTACGAGCGAAACTTTTCCGGTTGGAAAAACGATAAACGTTCTTGAATTAAATCGGCGCGCCGAATTTGTTCGATCTCCAAAATTCGAATACCCTGGCTTGGATTTTCTATAGCCACAGTGAGCGCGCGGAGCATTTGCTGCAACGTTACAAGACCAAGCCGCCGCGCGGTATCGCGAGTTGACGGCAACCGCTCGAAGAGCCAATACATCGGCACGAGTATATAAGGCCACCAATGCCCGGGGCCGAGCACATACCACGGCCGCAATATCGTCGCGTTCAACCTATTGGCGCGAATCAGCGCTTCGCATTCGGCGCGAACCTGCCAATACGCTTGCATGATCGGCGCCGGATGCGCGACGCTGACGTAGACGAAATGTTTGACGCCGGCAGCGACGGCCGCAGGAACGGAATTCTGCACTGAGGCCAAATCGATGGCGCGAAACTGCTCCGCTTTCGAGGGGTTGGGATGTGAGACGCCAACCAGGTGAACAAAGGTGTCGGCGGGACTAACGTGTTCGACGTAAGAATTTTTGTCCAGGGCATTTCCAATAATCGGCACACACCCTGGCGGCAGCTTTGGCGCCGAGCCTTGTCGTGCCAACGCGCGCACCTCGTGGCCCCGTTGCAAAAGTGTCATAATAAGGCGCGTGCCCATGTAGCCGGTGCCGCCGGTTATGAAAATGCGATGTTTGCTCATGGACATGAAGATAATTCGGCGAGTGTTGGCAAGCAAGAAAATTTTTTTCAATAAATTTGATTGCAGACTGCCAGGTTGCGCTACGGGATCACCGTTAACGGAAACTCTTGCACCCAATCCGGCCAGTCGGGAATATCGATTTGCACTCGAATCGACCAAATCAAAGCGTTGTCCGGCGCGCGAAAAGTGCTGGGCGCATGCGGCGGAATTGGCACGGGTATTTTGATTTCCGTTTTATCCCCAAAAGCAACCACATCTTGATTGGATTGTTCCACCACTGTTTCGTAAATCTTATGTGTATGTGTTTTTTTGAGCCCGCCGGCGCCGCTCACCACGCGTTCTTCGGCCTTGAGCGTCGCCGTGATTTTGCGGAGACGCCGGGCGTCGCGCGAATCAAATAAAAATTTACACTCCACCGCATTGCCGGCGCGTATTTTAACCGGCTGAACTTCTACTTCCAATGCACTGACTCTTTGTTGCGCCAATTTATCTCTGAGCATGACAAAAAGCTGCCATCCGCCAAAGCCGGCAACGGCCAGGCCCAGCAAGAGTGTGACGAGATTCGATCCACCCAGAACGATCATCGCGACGCCGAGAACGAAAAAAGGAACGGCAAGCACTTGGGCCATCGTCATGCGTTCCTTGAACGAGCTTGGCGCCGCCTCGAGCTGGTCATGGTCTTCCGTTCCCAATACAACTTCTTCCGAAATATCACCGGGCGCGAGCATGAAATTTTCCTCTCGGATAACATCGATCGCTACCGGAATATCCACCTGTGCCCGCAAATACCATTCGACGCTCAAATACTGTCCCTGATAGCTAACCGGCCCGTGCTGCGCGGCAAATTGGAACGGATACTCTTTCAATTCGCCGGACTGAAATTTCGTGTCCTCGGCAAATATCATCCCTTCTTCGCTTCCCAAGGCTTTGTTCCCCCGGCCTTGAGTTCGCCAGGCGCAAATCAACGTTATCTTGCGGCAATGAAAAGCTTCTTGCGCCAAAACTTGGATTTTTCCGGTAATGGCTTCGCCGAGCTTATACGTGCGATCGTCGTGATCAAAGACGATGTGCAAAACACACTTTGACATTGAACTCTCCCTCGTTTTGTCATTCCCACAGAGTGCATGGCGTGGTTCTTAACAAAAAACATTTTTCTGCCGAAAAAGCACACCTTGTGGCGCAATATGCACAAACTCCGATTGAAAGTCAAGTAAATGTTGGCGAGGCGCATACGGGCGGCATTGAAATCGTGTTCGGGTATTCCTTGCCCCTTGACTTTCCCGCAACATTTGTTTATCTTTATCTCAACATGAAACTCCGCGTCCCCCATACTTATGTTCTCCTCTTCTGCCTGCTCATCGTGGCAGCAGCCTCTACTTATGTGATCCCCGCCGGCGAATATAATCGTCTGGAAAAAGACGGCCGCAAGATTGTCGATCCTAATTCGTATCATCTCGTCGCGCCGAATCCGGCCGGTATCGACGAGCTGTTTATGGCTTTTCCGAATGGCCTGCTGGAAGTCGCACATATCGTTTTTTACATTTTCATTGTGGGCGGCGCCTTCGGCGTGGTGGCGGGAACCGGCGCTATCGAAGCGGGCATCAATCTCGTCGTGCGCCGGGTTGGCAAATATCAAAGCGCCGTCGTGCCGGTGCTGACATTGATTTTCGCCATCGGCGGCGGCTCATTTGGCATGGCGGAAGAAACCTTGCCGTTTTTGCCGGCGCTGGTCGTGCTCAGCCGCTCGCTTGGATATGACTCTTTGGTTGGCGGTGCTATTGCTTTAGCCGGCGCCAATGCCGGATTTGGTGGCGCCTTTCTCAATCCCTTTACTATCGGTGTAGCACAAGGCATCGCCGGGTTGCCCTTGTTTTCCGGCGTCGAATTTCGCCTAGTAGTGTGGGCCGTTCTTGCCATCGCTACAATGATTTTTGTTTCACGCTATGCAAAAAAAATAAAGTTCTCGCCGGAGAGCAGCCCGGTTTATGCCATTGATCAACAGCGGTCAGCGGTGGCAACAGATTTCGCACAGGCCAAATTGTCGCGACCGCAGGCGATGGTGCTTTTGCTCGCGGGTGTCGCCTTCGGTTTTCTCATTATCGGCGCTATGAAATGGGATTGGGGCATCAACGAACTTTCCGGACTTTTTTTGGCGCTGGCGATTTTGGCTGGACCAATCGGCGGGCTTTCGCTCAATACCACTGCAGAAAAATTTATCGAAGGCGCGGCCTCACTAGCCGGTGGTGCGCTGGTGGTCGGATTGGCCAGAGGAACTTTGGTCGTGCTCTCCAACGCGCGCGTCATCGACACCATCATGATGGAGCTATCCGGCATGGTGCAGCACCTGCCCTCGGAGGTGAGCGTCATCGGGATTTATCTCGTGCAGGTTCTACTCAGCATCGTCGTGCCTTCCGGCGGCGGCCAGGCTGCGCTTTCCATCCCCATTCTCGCGCCGCTGTCGGATTTGCTCGGCGTGACGAAACAAACGATGGTGCTGGCGTATCAATTCGGCGACGGCTTCACCAATGTGTTCACGCCGACACAAGGCTATTTTATGGCCGGCTTGGCGTTGCTCAAAATTCCGTGGAATATCTGGGCGCGCTGGCTCTTGCCGCTGCTGCTGATTTGGTGGGGGATTGGGTTATTGGCGCTGCTCGTGGCGCATGCGATGAGGTGGGGGCCGTTCTAGAAAGGGATGATGAGATTTTAGATTTATCAAAAATGAGGCGTGTTATTTTAACCCTGTTGATACTCAATTACCGCAGCAATCGCTGCCACAGTTGACTGCATCACAGCCGGAGAAACACCACCTAATTTCTCCATAAATCGTTGCACATCAACTCCGCGCAATTGTAATGTATCGATTGCGGATATCTTGGCCAATCCATTCGTGCTGTCTGGCACGACTTTCACATGCCACACATTCTGAGCCAAGTAATCTTTCCACTCGGTTATCGGAGCGACCAACTTTATTGGCAACACTCCGACAGCGTCAGAACTGACGACAACCACCGGCCTCGTTTTGCGAATCTCTGCACCAATCGTCGGATCGAGATTCACTTTCCAGATTTCACCGCGATTAATCTTCATCGGCAAAATCTCCCCCTTGCCAGATTTCACGTTCTGCCGCACTTTGCCCGTAATGTGCAACCATTTGTCGGGCCTGTTGTTCCAGGATTCGGCGCTG
>JBOHQZ010000363.1:0-6795 GCA_050732275.1 bacterium | reverse complement strand
GGCATCGGCCCATTATTCACCAACAAAAACCGGAGGAGGTTATCATGACGGAACTATCTACGCTCTGGCTCCCCATCTTGCTGTCGTCCGTGCTCGTCTTCATCGTGAGCTCCATCATCCACATGGCAACGCCATGGCACAAGAGCGACTACCCCAAGTTGCCGAACGAAGAAAAAGTAATGGACGCCCTTCGCCCATTCGCCATCCCACCGGGCGATTACATGGTGCCCCGCGCCTCCAACTCGCAGGAACTGCGTTCACCCGAGTTTACCGAAAAGCTGAAGAAGGGCCCGGTGATAATACTCACGGTTTTGCCGAACGGCCCGATGTCGATGGGAACGAATCTCGTGCTCTGGTTTCTCTACTCTGCTGTTGTCGGGCTTCTCGCTGCATACGTCGCGGGGCGCGCATTGCCTGCCGGCACGAATTACCTTCACGTGTTTCGATTTGTTGGAACCACCGCTTTCATCGGATACGCCGTCGCACTCTGGCAGATGTCGATTTGGTACCGCCGCGCCTGGAACACGACGATCAAAGCGACGGTGGACGGCTTGATTTACGCGCTGCTGACGGCAGGTGTGTTTGGATGGCTGTGGCCGCGCTAATCCGCGTGGAAAAACATGCAGACTCATGAATCTCATCATTTGGCGAGGCTCGATCAACTCAAAGGAAGGAACGGCATGAGCCCAAATTATTCGCGGCGGCAATTTCTCTCCTCACTTGCCGGTGCCGCCGCCGCACTTCCTCTTTTTAATTCCGCTGCGTTTTCTTCGCTCAAAAAGCTCACGTCCGCCCAGCCGCGCAATATCATCTTCATCCTCAGCGACGATCACCGCTACGATTGCTTCGGTTTCACGGGCAGGCCGAAATTTTTGCGGACGCCAAATTTTAATCGTCTCGCGCAGCAAGGGGCGCATATGCAAAATACTTTCGTTACCACCTCACTTTGCTCTCCCAGTCGCGCTTCGATTTTGACCGGCAAGTATCCCTTCGCGCACGGCGTCGTGGACAATGACAGTCCGATGCCACCGGGCAATATCTTCTTTCCAACTTATTTGCAAGAGGCGGGATACAAGGCTGCATTCATTGGCAAGTGGCACATGGGTCATCACACCGACGAGCCGCAACCGGGCTTCAATCGTTGGGTGAGCTTTCCGGGCCAAGGCGTGTATTATGATCCCGAATTCAATATCGATGGCACACGCAAAAAGCACACGGGCTACATCACCGATCTGCTGACGGATTACGCGGTGGAATGGATCAATGCGCAGCGCAATAATCGCTTCTTTCTCTATCTTTCTCACAAAGCCGTTCACGCCATGTTCGAGCCGGCCAAGCGGCATTTGGGCAAATACGAAAAAGTAGCGCTCGAATATCCGGCCACAATGGCGAATACCGAAGCCAACTATCGCAACAAGCCGCGCTGGGTGCGCGCGCAACGCAACAGTTGGCACGGCGTCGATTACATGTATCACGGCGAGATGGATTTCGACACTTTTTATCAACGTTATTGCGAGACGTTTCTCGCAGTGGATGATAGCATCGGCCGGCTGGTTGAAGCGCTGGAAAAAAATGACCTGTTGGAATCGACGTTGATTCTTTACACGAGTGACAACGGCTTTTCTTTCGGCGAGCATGGCTTGATCGATAAGCGCCACATGTACGAAGAGTCAGTGCGTATTCCTCTGCTGGCGCATTGTCCCGAATTGATTAAACCCAACACGGAAGTGAGTGAGTTCATCCAAAACGTCGATTTCGCGCCGACGATTTTGGAGGCGGCCGGTTATCAAGCGCCGGCTGAAATGGAAGGCAAATCATTTTTATCTTTGCTGAAAGGCGAGAAAACGCCGTGGCGCGACGCGATTTTTTATTTCTATTTTTGGGAGCGGCCGTTCCCACACACGCCGACGATGCTGGGCATCCGCACGGCGCAATACAAATACATCACCTACCACGGCATTTGGGATACGGATGAATTGTATGACATGCAAAATGATCCGAATGAAACGGAAAACTTGATCGACCGCGCCGAACACAAAGGTTTGATCGAAGCTTTGCGCAAAAGGATTTTCGATTGGCTGGAAGAAAAAAACGCCACTGCGATTCCGTTGCGGCGCAGCGGCTTGTGGCAGGCCGCGGAGCGGGACGTGCATTTTGATCATTGATCTCTATTCTAAATGATATCTATGTTTTTACGGCAAACATTTTTAAACCGCGAATCGACGCCAATGAACGCTAATATTTTTTATTCGCGTAAATTCGCGCTCATTCGCGGTTTCCTCATATTCGCATTTGTGGGCTGCGCTTCGACAAAGCACGCTCCGCTCGGCCAACAATCGCCGCAAAGAATAGAGCGCAAGATTACAAAAACCATCAGCGGCCAATACTTGCTGTATTTGCCCGCAGATTATGGCAAGCTTAATCGTAAATGGCCGCTGCTGCTCTTCTTGCACGGCTCTGGCGAAAGAGGCAGCGATTTGGAAAAAGTAAAAATACACGGCCCGCCTAAACTCGTTGCACAAGGCAAACAGTTTCCTTTTATTATCGTTTCGCCGCAATGCCCGGAAGGCGAGCGTTGGGCCTACCCTTCCGGTCTCGATCTGCTCGACGCGATTTTAAATGAGGTGACGGAAAACTATCATGTCGATGAAACGCGCCTCTACCTCACCGGCCTCGGCATGGGCGGCGAAGGCACTTGGGCTTTGGCCATTGCGTATCCTCATCGCTTTGCCGCCATTGCGCCGGTGTGCGGTAGAAGTTTCCCCGAACGCGCCGAGCGCATCAAACATCTGCCCGCGTGGGCCTTTCACGGCGCGAAGGATAACGTCGTATCTTTGGAGCATTCGGAAAAAATGGTGGAGGCGCTCAAGAAAAATGGCAGCCTGGTGCAGTTTACGGTTTATCCGGAAGCGAATCATGATTCTTGGACGGAGACTTACAATAATCCGGAACTTTACGAGTGGCTTTTGAAACAGCATCGGTAAACCCTGCGGGTTGTTTTCAAAGGCATGACTATTTTAGGCAAAACGACTTGGCAATGTTTAGTTGACTTGAACAAAAATCAGGGCAGAAAAATGATCAGCAAACGAATCATTTTTCTGGCCTACATCTTTTTGTCATTTGCGCTTTGTTACAGGAAAATTCCACTGTAATGCTTGAATTCAATATGATGAAAATATACAAAGCACTCGTCGTTTTTATAGCCCTGGCGATTTCGCAGAATGCCCTCACGCAAAGTAGACCTCTCGATGGTTTCGAATCATTAACCGGATGGAAAGCGATTGCCTCGGACGGCGTGCGCATCGACATAGCCCTCGCCGAGGGGCGCACGGGCAATTGCATCAAAATCGCTTTCGACTTCGTGGCCGGTGCGGGCTATTGCGGCATTCAAAAGCAATTGCCGATGACGCTGCCGGAAAATTTTCAATTCTCGTTTTATCTCCGCGGCGAAGCGCCCAGCAACAATCTCGAATTCAAATTGGCTGATGCCAGCGGCGACAACGTCTGGTGGCTGAATCAACGCAACTTTGAGTTTCCGGGTGAATGGACCAAAATTGCGATCAAAAAACGCCACATCAGTTTTGCCTGGGGACCGACAACGGACCGCTCGCTCAAGGTTTTTGACAAAGTCGAATTTTTCGTTGCTTCCTCGACCGGCGGCAAAGGCTCAATCTATATCGATGATTTCACGTTCCAAGAATTGGAGCCGCCGACAGACACTTTGCCAACGCCGGTCATCAGCACGGCAACAAACGCCGGCAACAAAAGTAAGCTCAATTTGATTCTGGATGGCAACTCGCACACGCAATGGCGCAGCGCCGCGAAGCCGGAGCAACAATCTCTCGTGCTCGATCTGGGCAAGAGCTGCGAATTTGGCGGATTGATCATAGATTGGGATAAACAAGATTTCGCTCACGCTTACAATGTTTTGCTCTCACCGGATGGCAAGGCCTGGGAAACAGTTTATACGGTGGCCAAAGGTAAACCCGGCAGGAGCTATATTTATTTGCGCGATCAACAAACGCGCTTCATCAAACTCGACTTGCTCGCCAGCGCGCGACAGCAGGGTTATGCCATTGCCGAGCTGGCTTTGCAAAAATCTGATTTCTCCGAGAATCCGGAAAGCTTCTTCCACAGAATCGCGAGCGATTTTCCGCACGGCTTTTTTCCAAAATATTTGCAGCACGAACAATCGTATTGGACTGTCGTTGGCGTCAACAACGATACCAAAGAAGCGCTGATTAATGAAGAAGGCACGATCGAAGTTGACAAGAGCAGTTTTTCCATCGAACCGTTTATCTTTTGCGAAGGCAAGCTGCTCACGTGGAACGACGCGGCGATCACGCAATCCCTGGAAAAAGACTATCTTCCCATTCCAACTGCAACCAGGACGCACGAGGATTTGAAGCTGGACATCACCGCATTCGCGGCAGGTGTTGCGGATAGCTCCTTACTCTTTACGCATTACGTATTACGAAACCACGGCGCCAAAACTTTGCGTGGCCATCTCTATCTTGCCATTCGGCCTTTTCAGGTCAATCCACCGTGGCAATTTCTGAATTGGCCGGGAGGCACGGCCAAAGTGAAAATGATTCGTCGCGAAGGTGCCGAAATCGTCATAAACGATAAGAAGAAAATTCTGCTATCAAGCCCTGCTGATGGATTTGGGGCAGCCGCTTTTGATGAAGGCGACATCGTCGAATTTATTATGAGCGATACATTGCCTGCCGCGGCGCCAATCTCCGATCATTTCGGCTATGCTTCCGCAGCGCTGCGATACGACTTTGATTTGCCGCTCGGAGCAGAAAAACGGGTTGCGCTCGCGATCCCATTTCACGAGCAATTTTCTTTGCAACTGCCAACGACGCCCGAGGCGGTGGAAAAAACCCGGCAAGAAGTAGCCAAATTCTGGGAAAGCAAGATCAATACGGTTGACTTTCGGCTGCCGTCCTCCGCAGAAAAGTTGGTTAATATCATGCGCTCGAACCTGGCGTACATTCTCATCAATCGCGACCGTGCTGGCATTCAGCCCGGTTCGCGCTCTTATGACCGTTCATGGATTCGCGACGGCGCTTTGACTTCTGCCGCGTTGCTACGCTTCGGCATCAAACAGGAAGTACACGATTTTATCGATTGGTATGCACGGTATCAATACCCCAACGGCAAAATTCCCTGCGTGGTCGATACGCGTGGCGCCGATCCGGTGCCGGAAAACGACAGCCATGGTGAGTTCATTTATGCCGTGCTGCAATATTTCCGCTTCAGCAACGACACACTATGGCTGCGGCAAAAGTTTCCGCAAGTGGTGAAAGCCGTCGAGTACATTGAGTTTTTACGCCATCAACGCAAGACGGAAGCTTATTTGAACGGCACGCCTGAACAGCGCGCCTGTTACGGCCTGTTGCCGGAATCCATCAGCCACGAGGGCTATTCCGCCAAGCCGATGCACTCGTATTGGGATGATTTTTTCGGCGTGAAAGGCTTGACGGACGCGACCGCGATTGCCGCCATCTTGGGCGAGCGTGAATATGAAAAAAAATTTGCCGCGGCGCACGATGATTTCAAAAAAAGTTTATATGCCTCGATGCTATTGGCGATGGCAAACAAAGGCATCGACTTCATCCCCGGCTGCGTGGAACTGGGCGATTTCGATGCGACTTCGACGACGATTGGCCTCGATCCCTGCGGCGAGCTGGAAAATATTCCGCAGCCGCAGCTCAACAATACATACGAAAAATATTATCAATTTTTCACGCAGCGCCGCGAGAGCCAAATTGAGTGGAAGGATTACACGCCTTATGAAGTGCGCAATATCGGCGCTTTTGTTTTGCTCGGGCAAAAAGAGCGCGCTCACAAACTGCTGAACTTTTTCTTGCACGATCAACGGCCACCGGCCTGGAATCATTGGGCCGAAGTCGTGTGGCGAAATCCGAAAGAGACCAAGTTCATCGGCGACATGCCGCACACCTGGGTCGGCTCGGATTTCATTCGCGCGATGCGCAACATGTTCGTCTATGAACGCGAGCACGACGAGGCGCTCGTGCTCGGTGCGGGCATTCTCGAAGATTGGGTGCGCGATCCCAACGGTGTTGAAGTCAAACAATTGTCGACATATTACGGCACGCTGAATTATAAAATGAAAATGGCCGGCGAAAATCTCACCATCGAATTGGATGGAGACATCAAAATCCCCGCCGGTAAAATCATTCTCAAATCGCCGCTGGCGAAAAGTGTGAAAGCGGTTGTGGTGAATGGCAAAAAGAGCAAAAGTTTTAATGCGAAAGAAGTGATCGTTGACACATTTCCAACCAAGATAACGATGCAGTACGAAGCCCGCTAAATTGGAGAAATTCTAATGATCAACACGCGAAATTTTCAGCGCCTCCTGGTTTCTTCTCTGGCGATTTTATTTGTCGTTGCTGCGCCCGGTTTTTCGCAACCTGCGCAAACGAAATCAGCGCGCGCCAATGCGCACTTGCTCGACGCCGGCGTGCAAGCCAAAATCGAGGCGCTGCTCGCGCGCATGACGTTGGAAGAAAAACTCGGACAATTGAATCAGCCTTCCGGCTCCGGGCGGAATGATCTCAAAGAAGAGTATAAGACCCTGGCGCGAAAAGGGCTGGCCGGCTCGTTTTTGAATGTGGTGGGGGCGGAACGCACACGCCAAGCGCAGGAGCTGGCGGTAAAAGAATCGCGGCTCGGCATCCCCCTCCTTTTCGGTTTGGATGTGATCCACGGCTTTCGCACGACGTTTCCAATTCCATTGGCAGCCGCGAGCACTTGGGATGCCGAGAC
>JBOHQZ010000362.1:0-6815 GCA_050732275.1 bacterium | reverse complement strand
AGGCCATCGAGTGAAACGCCCACGCCGGTGATGATTTGACGCAGCTTTCTCTCCAGCCACCAATTCCACAGCCAAAGGCGCCGGCCGCTGAGCTTGGCGGCAATCAAATCGGCGATGGGCGAACCGTGATGCGGCGTGGAAATGGTCGTCAAAGAAGCGATGCGCGCAGCAATGTGATCCGGATTGGCCGGCGAGAGAATGAAACGGCCGTCGAGACCGCCCATGCTGTGCCCAATGAGGTGCGTCTTCTGTGAAGAGGCGAGCGAGTTGGCCACGGCTTTTTCATCTTTTGTAGCCGGCGGCAAATCGCCGAGCGCCACCAGAATTTGGCGGCGCAATTGCCCGCCACGCACGGCAATGCCCCGATCGGGATCGACTTTCGTCGCCAGAACTTTGACGGGTGCATGGGCTTCGAGATACTGCTTGACGCCATTGAAGTATTCGATGCCGGCAAGCTGGCGAAAACCCAAAAAACCGTGGGCGAGAACGATATTCATTTTGCACCTCCCTTCAGCCCATCGTTTCTCTCACCGCAGATGAGAGGTGGTTACGCCAAATGATTTATCGGCAGAATCATGCAAAATCGTTCTGCCGAAAGATTATTCTGCCTTAAACTTTCAGTCCCACCGAGGCGGGATATTCTGCGTTTGAAAAGCTAAACGCCTAAAGCCTTTCGACTTCCACGCGCGCGTCGTTGAAGCAGGCGCCGCCGCCGACTGCGCTTAGCGTATCCGGGGCCAGCGCCGTCGCGGTTTGGCCGTTGGCCGAAGCCTTGCGCCACGCGCCTTTCGGCATCGCCGCCACGCCGGAACGGATCATTTCGCTCACTTTGACGCGGCAATGCACCTCGCCGCCGTGATTGTATACGCGCACCCTGTCGCCGTTTTTGAGCAAGCGCGACTGCGCATCTGCCGGGTGCAACGTCACAAAAAGCTCAGGCAAATTGAATTCCCCCAACGAGCTGCTGATCAATTTGTCGGTGGCCGGGCTGATCAACGTCAGCGGGAAACCGTTCGCATACTCATCTAAATATTCGAATGGGTTATCTCCCAACACTTCGGGCGCAAGATGGGCCTTGCCGTCGCTCGTCCAAGGCAAGGCCGTTTCAAATTGAACCGGCCTACGGCCTGGAAAATCAAAAAACGCAATGCGCTCTTTTTGCAATGTGGCAAAATCTATTTTTCCCATGCCGCCAATGGCGTTCACCGCGCGGCGCAAATAGGCTTCGGTGTCGTCGTCAAAAGCCTTGTCTGTCCAACCCATGGTGCGGCCGAGCATGGCAAAGACCTCCTCGTTCGGCTTGGCTTCGCCGCGCGGCGCGATCACCGGCTCCAGGTATTGCAGCGCGTAACTGCCGTAGGCTTTTTTGATTTCTTTCTGCTCCAAAAACGTCACTGCCGGCAGCAGGATGTCGGCAAAAACCGCAGTGTCGGTCATCACCTGCTCGAAGACGACAGTGAACAAATCTTCGCGTTGCAAGCCGGCGATGATGGCGTTCTGATTGGGGACCGTCGCCACCGGATTGCAATTATAAACAAAAAGTGCTTTGATCGGCGGGTTCTTTTCTTCAAGCAAAACTTTGCCGAGCAGATTCATGTTGATCTCGCGCGTTTGCCAGGGCACGGCATCCGCCAGCTTTGTTTCATCTACGCGGTAAGCGCCGCTGTTGCTCATGGTATAGCCGCCGCCGCGCTTGCCGAACTTTCCCAACAGTGCCGGCATTGCCAAAATCGCTGCTGCCGCTTGCCCGCCGTTGCGGTTGCGCTCGAGTCCCCAGCCGCAACGCAATACCGCCGGTTCCGTTTCCGCATACAGCTTTGCCAACTGCGCAATTGCCGAGGCCTCGACACGAGCGATACGAGCCGCTTTTTCGAGCGGGTATTCGGCGGCTTTTTCCAACAGCCTTTCCGCGCCGGTGGTGTGTTGCGCGATGAAGGCATGATTCAACATGCCGTGCTCGTGCCAGTAATGAATCATCGCCAGCGCGACGACGAGATCGGTGCCCGGATAAACCGGCAGGTGCAAATCGCTCTCTTTTTTGGAAAAATTCACCATCGGATCGACGACGGCAATCTTGGCGCCGGCGGCTTTCGCTTGTTTGAGATAAGGCACGAGGTGAATGTTGGAGGCTTTCGGGTTGGCGCCCCAAATCAAGATGAAGCGCGCCTGCGCGTAATCTTCAAAAGCGACGCCGGGCATTTTGCCGTACATCGCCTTGGCGACGGTGCTGGTTGGCGCGGCGCAAACCGTGTGCGCCAGGCGCGACGCGCCCAATTTGCTGAAGAACGCCGCGTCGCTCGTGCCTTGTCCCAGCATGCCGTTCGAGCCGCCGTAATTATACGGCAAAATCGCCTCGCCGCCCCAGCGTTGTTGAATCTCTTTGAAACGAGCGCAGATCATTGCGATGGCTTCGTCCCAAGTGATCCGCTCGAACTCACCGCTGCCTTTCCGGCCAACACGGCGCATCGGATGAAGCAAGCGATCTTTGCTGTAAACACGCTGCGCGAAATTTCCAACTTTGGAACAGATAAACCCGTCGGTTAGCGGATTCACGCGCGACCCGCGCAAGCGTTTTATCCGGCCGTCTTCGACTTCAACTTCGAGGCTGCAGGTATCCGGGCAATCCATGGTGCAAGCGGAGGGGAGGATTTCAATCGGCATAAAAAGCTCCATAAATTTAGGAAAATTTTCGAAGCCTCGATGACTAAAGGATTAACCGTTTTTCGTTGTGGTCTACGACCGTAGGTTCTCTTTTCGTTGCAATAATACAGCTTGTCTTGCAGCTATCGTCCCGGGTTCAGCCAGCGCTGCCAGGTGGGGTCTTGCAATTCGTTGCGCGCGGTGGAGTGCACCAGTTCCATCTCGCCGCCGCTTTTCAAATCGATGAAGACGAACTCGGCGCCGCCTTCGATCTCGAAGTAGTGCCAAATTTGATACGAGCGCGATTCGTTGCTGCTGGGAAAGCGCTCGATCTCGTCGGGCCGGCCGTAAACCAGCAACACCCGGCCCATATCGGTTTTCCAGCCTTCGCGGAAGCCGGAGAAGCTCTCGTTGGCCGATTTCACCCGCGCCAAATAATCTTCGCGAAACTCGTTGCGCGGCGTCTCCGGGGAGAGGTCGCGCTTTTGCCAGAATTTAATGAGAAATTCGGTCTTACCTTCGCGCTGCAGCGAGCCGTAAATTTTTCGCTCTTCCGAGGCGGAAATATAGCGCGCCGCCTCAAACTCCTTGTCCAGCTCCTTATCGGTGCGGCCGCGATAATAGTGCGCCAGCAGCTCGAACGGCGCGGCGCTGGCAATGCCGCTCGCTTCGGCCTGATCTTTTTCGCGATACACGAAAAATTTGTGCCGGCGGGAGACCTCGCTGCCGGCGCCATGATCCACCACGCGCAGCTCAAAAAAATAACTGCCGCTCTTCAAGGAGACGACGTTGAAGCCGCCGACTTCGACCAGCTTGGCGCCGGCGATGGGCCGCCGCTTCGACGGCAGCGCTTTGACCTCCCGGCCGTCGCCATCGTAAATGCTGTAATGCACCGAGTAGCTGCTGTCGCTGGGAAAATGCAAATGGTAAATCTCGGTGTAAAAGAACAGCATCGGCAATTCGAGCCCGTAAACGGCGCCGGGGTTGGGCAGCACGAGATGCCGATTTTTGTGGAAAATACTGCGGGTGGTATCCCGCTCCAAACGTGCCGCCAGTTGCAAGTCGCTCAGCGCCAGTTGATTGGCCGGATAGGGTTCGGCCACGATCTGAAAGGCGCGGATCCCCGGATTGGCGGGGCGGCTTTGATCCTGCACGCGCACGAAGAAGCGGTAAGTTCCCACCTTGAGTTGAAATCGCGCCTGGGTAAAGAGCAGTTGGCCGGGCTTGATCTCGGCGGAATCGCGCGCCGCCGAGTGCGCCTGCCATTTGTGGTTCACCAGCTCGACGTCGTCTTTGGTGATGGCAACCTGGCATTCAAAATTAGCGACCAACTGGCCGTCGGCCGCGGCAAATCGCAGCGCGGCTCTCGGCACGGCAATGTAGACCTCGACTTGAGCGGTGGTGTCGTTGACGCTAAAACGCGCGAAGTCGAGATCGAAATATAATGTTGAATCGGCTTGAATGGACGGAGCGGCGGTTGCCGGCGCTGCAAGACAGAAAATTATCGCGAGCGCGCCGAGCCATAAAATTTTGGAGGTGATCAAATTCATATTTTCTCAAGCAGCCTTTTGTGCCGGGAGGTCTTGCTGAAGATGGGCGTAATATTTTTCCCACACCCATTGCACGATTTCCGCCAGCGTGACATTCTTCACACGGGGGTCGCAGATGGAGGTGACTTTGTCGCCTTCGTCGACGGATTCGACGGAAAATCGGCCGGGGATTGGTTTCTCTCGGAGTCCCTTGATGATCCGCTGGTAGAGTTGCGGGAAATTATAGCTCATGAAGGCCACTACTTTATTGCTTTTTTCATCATAGCCGGTCTCAAGCCCGGGTTGCCCTTCGTCATCGAATATAAGGCCTGTCGAGCGGCCAAAAATGAATTCGGCGACTCCCCCAAATAATCTTATCTCCATTTTTTTTTCCATTTGAATCCACCTCGAATGTATAGAACGTCGTTATGAGAAATCAACTTTTCTCGCAGGCCTTTAACCGTGCGAGTTTTGTGCAAGGTTGCCACAAAGTGAATATCATCTTTTTGATGTACAGCAATGACTAAAAATACGTTTTCGACTGCTTTATAGTACAGATGCGTTGTCCGAAACTCCCAATTGGGAAAAATAAAATCTGGATTATTTAACAGGTGCGAAAGCTCAGTTTGATATCGTGGCGGAATCGAGTGTTTTCCCGCATGTTGAAGCGCCTGCGCCGAGACCAACACCTCATAACCCAAAGGCGTTAAAATAGAATACAGAACCTCATTCAATTGGCCTTTGTAATCAACAAACGTCTGCCCGGCTTTTGAAAAATCCCGCGCTGCCAGAGCTTGCTCACGATTCAGTTGTTGCCATTTTCCCATCCCGAATTATTCCTCCTCCGATATTGTGTCTCTTTACGACCTTGCAAGTATTTTAGCACGAATTGCCATGAAAATCAAGGAAAAATTACGGCGAGCGCTTGAATCGTTCCAGCCGAAACAAGCTTAGATCAAAAGTTGAACGGCCTTCAATAATAAGATCCGCGAGAATCTCGCCAAAAGCGCTGGAGAATTTGAAACCGTGGCCGGAGCAGATGCTTGCCAGCAGCACTTGCGGATAGTGGGGATGGAAATCAATCAGGAAATGCGAATCCGGCGTGTTGGTGTAAAGACAAATAGCCGTGGCGCGCGGCGCGGTATCAATCGCCGGCATAAAGCGGCGCAGAATGGCGCGCATCGCCTCGAGGTCTTCGGGACCGGCCTCACGGCGCATGCGGTCCGGATCGGTGCTTTCTCCTTCATGATGCCGGCCGACTTTGACACCCCTCCGGGCGTAGCCTTCGCCCAAATTCGGAAAACCGTAGATGATGCGATTGGGCTCGTGCTCCGCAATATAAATCGGGCAGCGTTGCGGATCAAAATGCTCGGGATGGGAAATGGGATCAAACCACAAAAGCACCTGCCGCTCGATGGCCAGCGGCAAGGCCAATTCTGCAATTAATTGGCTCGTCCACGCGCCCGCAGTTATCAATAAGCGTTGTGCCCTATATTCGCCTTTGGAAGTCAACACGCGCACGCCGTTACCGTCATGTTCCCAAGTTGCCACGGGTTCATCAAACTGCAGCACCGCATCACATTGGCGAGCCATTTGCAAATGCGCTTCGATACAACGCTCGGGAAACAGTATGCCGGCGCGCGGCTCCCAAACGGCGATCATCTCGTCGGAAGGTTGAAAAGCCGGAAAGCGTTGGCGAATTTCAGTAGCGCTAAGAAGCTCGTGAGGCAAATGATGAATCTGCGCGCTGCGTTGCGCGCCGGCAACGAGTTGGCCGCCGAGAGGGCCTATCATCAGGCCGCCGGTTTGTTGAAAAAGACGTTGGCTGCTCTCGCGCTCCAATTCCACCCAATTTTCATAAGCGCGTTGCACGATCGGCACGTAGAATGGATGCTCGAAATAAGCCTCGCGAATGATGCGCGTCTGCCCGTGCGAAGAGCCGAAGGTGTGCGGCGGCGTGAAGCGGTCGAGTCCCAACACGCGCAGGTGTCGTCGAGATAGATGATAAGCTGCGGCGCTGCCCATGGCGCCGAGGCCGGCAATGATGACGTCGAACGAGTTGGAATTCGGCATCGGTTGAGTTGAGTTCGCGCTTGGGAATGAATAGAAAATGTTCCTACAACGGTTTGGCTGTTGTATTCAAAACATCTGAATTCACCGGACATTGTCGCGATGAAAACCTCGCCAGGCCGAGGCCTGCCCTGGCGCCAACCGCGCCACGCGTGGCGCAGGCCGGAGTTGAAACTTTTTGATGCACTATTTGAGCAAAATCAGCTTCCGGGTTTGCACGAAATCCCCCGCTTGCAAACGGAAAAAATAAATTCCATTGGCCAAATGCTCGACTTCGAGCTGCGTTTGATGCGCACCCGGTTGCTTCTCCCCGTTAACCAATTCAACGACCGGCTGTCCGCGAACATTATAAACGGCGAGCTTGACGTGGGATGCTCGCGGCAGCGCGTAGCGGATGGTCGTGGCCGAATTGAGCGTTGAGGTTGAAAGAGGATTGGGATAGTTTTGCTCGAGCCAATATTGCTGAGGAATTTGATCCATCGGTCTTTCGGCCACCTCGGTCACGCCGGAGACGGTGATCCTCCAGCTTGTGGAATCGCTCAACAGCTTGGCGGGATCATTCCGTACCATATTAGT
>JBOHQZ010000361.1:0-6830 GCA_050732275.1 bacterium | reverse complement strand
CATCCCACCGAGCATCTTGCCGTAAAAATCCACCATCAAATCCGCCGTCGTCACATCGCTCACCCGCCACAATGAGACGAGCAAATTCGAGGCGCCGGCATAGAGAAAGCCGCGCGTCAAGCCGATGATGCCCTCGCCTTTCGCCACTTGTCCGAGTCCCGTCTCGCAGGCGCTCAAAACGACGAGATCGGCGTTGAGGTTCAAATTGTAAATTTCGCTCAAATGTAGAATGCCGTCTTCTTTGGAAGTCGAATCTTCTCGCGTTAAAACCAAGCCGGAGAGCTTGGGATTCTTCTCATTGACCAAGCCGTGCGTCGCAAAGTGCAGAAAACGATAAGCGTTCAAATCGCGCGACTTGATTTTCTCTTCTTTCGCTGCGCGCTCCAAATAGATCTGCGATTTCTTGCCGAGCCAGCGCTCAAAAAAATTATAGCGCGCGTTAAATTCGCCAAACACGTTCGTGACTTCCGTTTTGGAAGCGGGCAAATAGCCTCGGACGCGAGTAGCAGGGGCAGTTGAAGTAGCAGAAGCAGTAGCAGGGGCACTGGCAGTTTTTGATGAGTCAAACGCAAAACTTTCTTTGAAAAAATCGCCGCCGCGTGTGCCCGCCGGCAGGCCCTCCGCAAAAACCGGCGCAAAGGCCAGATAATCGCGGCTCGTCGTCGCTTTTTTTCTTTTGAGCGTCTGCTGCAATAGCGTTGCCGAGTAGGCATAGCTCACGGCGTGATCCTTCAAAACGAACGGCAGATTGGCAAAATCTTTCAAGCCGCCTTCGGCAGCAACCGGATGCGCCAACAACGCTTCAAACGGAATCGTGCTGAGCGTCGCGTCGGGAATGATAATCAGATTGGTTGCAGCGAGCTTGTCCGCAACCGGAGCGAGCAGCGTTTGATAAAGCCGATGAGCGGATTGCGTGTATTTGCCGAAATTCTGCTCAACGATGCCTTGGCGAAATTCATGAACCGCCCTTTCAAACGCCGTGTCTTTCGCCGCGGCAGTCACGGCAAAAGCGTTCGCCGTGATCGTGAAAATGAACAGTGAATCTTTGCCGGTGAAATATTCCACCAGCGCCGTATTCTCGTTCAAAATTTCATTTCTCACCTGCGCCACGGTGACGGTGTTGAGGCGATATTTGAGATTGTAATAATCGGGATATTCGCGCTCGAAACGCTCCAGCAGCGCCTCATAATCTTGCTTGAGTTGAAACTCCTTGTCGCGCCATTGCGTGGTTTTGGCGCTATCCGCGCTTTTGGGATTCATCTGCGCCTCGGTCAGGTTGCGATCATAAAACGCCAGATCGATGCGCAGTCGATGCTCTTTCGCCAGCAAGCTGTCGGGAATGCCGGCATATTGCTTGGCCTCGGCCTCGCTGAGCGCATCGAGAATGATGCCGGCTTTGCTCTTTTCCGCAAACGAAAACGCGATTTCCTGCTCGGCCGGATCGCGCCGGCGTCGCGTGCTTTGAATCGCTTTATCATAAATATCCTCGGCGTTTTGCGACAAAAACAGCTTGGAGCCTTCCGCTTTGTAACCGCTGCGCATTTTATCGATCAAACGCGAGGCATGTTGGTAGGCCGCCACACCGGCTTTGAGATCGCGCGGATCGTGTGACTGATGGTCGTGGCGCTCGGCGAAAGCCTGCGCTTTGCCGCCCAGCGACAGCAACAATTCATCATCCGAAAGCACTTTGAGCAAAGGCGGATCGGAATAGAGATCGTCATCGATCAAAGTCGGAATATTGGCGCCGATCGCCTGCTGAAAATCTTGCAGCGCCAAATCATACTGGCGCAACTCAAGGCGCGTCTTTCCCATGTTGTTATAGACCTGCGCCAGCTCGGGATGATGCTTGCCATACAAAGCTTGCATGACAGACGCCGCTTGGTTAAATGTCGTGAGCGCCGGCGCGTAATCCCGTTTGCCGAGATGCGCTTCGCCGAGATGGTTATAAGCCTGAGCCACGAAGGGATGTTTTTCACCGACGGTCGGCAGCAGAATGGACAACGCCTTGTTGTGCGCCGCAATCGCTTGCTCGTCATGGCCGAGGTGATGAAGAATTTTTCCCTTGTTATTATAAGTGTTCGCCAGCAAAGGATGCTTTTCCCCCATGCGCGCCGTTATGCCCGCGATGGCTCTTTCGGTATAAACCAGCGCTTGGTCATACTCGCCGAGCAATTCGTGTGTGAGTCCGATGTTGCTATACGTGTTGGCCACGCGCGGATGCTGCTCGCCTAAAATCGCCAAACGAATGGCAAGCTCTTTATGGAAAAATTCCAGCGCTTGCACATGATCGCCCTTGGTGGCATAAAGAATGGCGAGGTTGCCATAAGTATTCGCGGTTTTAGGGTGCTGCTCGCCGACGGTGTTGCGCCAAATCGCCAAAGCTTTATGGCAATAGTCGAGCGCTTTATCATAGTCGCCTTTGAACCAATAATCACCGGCCGTCGCATTGTAACTTTCGGCCACAGCCGCATCCCGCTCTCCTAACGTCGCCTTGCGGATGGACAAGCCTAATTCGTGAAAATCGATGGCGCGATCGAGATCGCCCTGCGACTGGTAAACCTCGCCGAGAAAATGATAGCTTTGCGCGACTTCCGCATGGCGTTCGCCGAGCACGGCCAATCGCAGCGCCAGCGCTTTCTTGTGATGCGCTAGCGCCTCGTCGAATTTCCCCTGCCGCCAGTTGGTATAGCCGAGGTTGTGATAAGTTTCAGCGACCAAACGATGCTGCTCGCCAAATTTGCTCTGCCCCAGCGCCAAAGTTTTATTCAACCCCTCAATTGCCTGATCGTACGCGCCCTTTTCCGTCTGATTCTCGCCGATTTTGTTGTCGGCATGCACCACACCTTCCCAATTTCCCGCCGCTTCATATCCGGCGCGCGCTTTTTCCAAATAAATGATCGCGCTATCGTATTTGGCTTCTTTGGAAAATTTTTCTGCTTGGGTGAAATAGCGGCCGGCAGGCGAAGAATCCGCGGCAGGTTTTTCTTGCGCCGGTTCTTCTTTTTTAACGCAAGAGGCGAGGATGAGGGCAAAGCCGATCAGCAAAATTCGGGCGGAATTCATGGTTGACCTCGATGTGTCAATATTCAGTAACCAGTGATCAGTATTCAGTGTATAAAACCCAAGGCAGGCAAGCTGCAACCCCCAAAATTAATCGCTCACGGAATTGGAACGGCTCACGGAAAAATTATAAAAATAATCTTTTACTTCCGTGAGAGTTCCATTCCGTGAGCTAATTTTTTTGATTTTTCTGCACCGCGTGGCGTTGTCTGTGACAAAGATTTTACTTTAAAAGACACTAATAAATGATAACTGGTCACTGGTTACTGATCACTGGAACGAAGCCGCTCCAGCAATTTTGCGGCTTGCTCTTTATATAGATGCTCCGTGGCGATGATGGCTTCCAGCATCGCGCGCGTCTTTTCCAGATCATCCTGCTGCAAAAAAGCCAATGCCAGATACCATTCCGCCGGCTCTGAAAATTTGGGATCGTTGAGCGTGATCACTTTTTGCAAACCGGTGACGGCGCGTTCCGAGTCTTCAACTTTCAAATAAGCAACCCCCGCGTAGAAATTCGCCGCGGCATTATCCGGCTCGGCGGCGAGAATTTCCTGCAACAGCTTGAGCGCAGCTTTGAAATTGCCCGCGTCGTATTGCTGCATCGCGTTTTGCAATTTTCCTTCAGTAAGCTCGCCGCGAACTGACGGGGCGACATTGGGATACGTTTGATAATATTCCACAAACAGTTTTTCATTGGCGGTTTGTCGCCCCAAATAAAGCACGGACACGATGCCAACGAAAAGAACCGAGGCCACGACGTAAGCCAACCGCAAATTATGACGCGGCGTTGCCAAAGCTTCGGTAACGGTTTCTATGCCGCTGCGAACCGAAGCGACGGCGGATTGCCAGCGGTCAGCCAGTGACAGCCTAACTTCCGGTTCAGCTTCGGCTGCATAACGCGCTTCAATTTGCTCATTGAGAGACTCGACCATCGGCCGCAACTTGGCTTTCTCCGGAAAAACGGCAAAGCCTTCCATCGCCTCGCTGCAAAATTCGCAGGAGGTTAAATGCCTCTCGACCTCGCTGCGCTGCGCCGGCGATAATTTTTTTTCGACATAACCAAGCATTTGCTCGAAGGTCAAGCAGGGCATTTCTTTATGGTCCTGAGTTTCTTTCATTTCGTAAGAGGTTAACATAATTTCATTCCTGTAGCATTGTCATCGCGAGGCGCTTTTTGTCTCGCTTTTCGGGACTCCGTATAGCAGAACCGAAGCGATCTGCTAATTTCAAAAAGATTGCTTCATCCCGCTGGAAAGCGCGGGGCTCGCAATGACTATTTTCCATTTTTTCATTTTGTTAGACGGCTCAAAACGATCTTCAAATTCCTTTTGCCGTTTTGAATATAACTTTTGACTTGATTGAGGTTGTAGCCGGTGGCATCTGCCACTTCTTGGTAGCTTTTGCCTTGCAGATAAAAAAGCTCGATACAAAGTTTTTGCACGGCATTCAATTGATTTAAAGCCGCCGGCAAATGGCGCAACTGCGCCTCGCGCTCGTCCTCATCTATTAGATGCTCGTCCTCGGCTTTTTCCATAAATAAATTTTCGTCCACTTCCGAGACATCTTTGGTGATCATCCGTTTCACTTCCGGCTTGCGCAGCTTCATCAGGCAGTGGTTGCGCGTCAGCGTGTGCAGCCAGCTTTTGAAATTGGCCACTTCGTGCTTAAGCAGCGCCACCGTGATCTGCTCAAAAATGTCCATCACCGCGTCTTGGCTGTCCTCTTCATTCTTAAAATATTTCAAGCAGAGGCCGAGAATGAGATGGGTGTAACGCTGGAACAATACGCCGGCGTAGTAAACTTCGCCGGATTGCTTGTAGCGCCAAACCAGCTCCAAATCGGGAAGTGCGGTTTCTTCCTTCTTATTGAGAAACACGAGCGTTGCTCCGAGTGAACTAATGGTCAATGAGATGAGGTAATATTACACAATTTTTACACCTTTGTCAAGGAAGGAATAATGTCATTGCGAGTCTCGCGCTTTTCAGCGAGGCGAAGCAATCTGCCTAAAAGCGAAAAAAGTTTTATGGAATTTCGATACAAGCTGCATCAAGTAAGTGGAAGTCGAAAGAAACGAAGTGAAAAATAAACCACAAGCTGTTAACCCCAATCCTCAAAGGAGCAAGTCATGAAGGTGAAAACAAACATCAAGGCCGGCCCGCGGTGGCGCTGGTGGTAATCTGTAGGTCGTTCGGTGGCGGGCAGTTCCGAATGATTAGGGGACTGCTCGCCGCTCCCAAAAAGAAAAAGATTTATGGAATTTCGGTACAAGCCGCATCGAAAGAGTGGATGTTTAAAAGAAGAGAAGTAAAAATAAATCAAAATGCTGTCAACCCCAACTCTCAAAGGAGAAGCCATGAAGGTGAAAACGAACGTGAAGGCCGGCTGCCATAAGTGCATTAGTCAGAATATCCGATAAGCTGGCACCGCAATGCAGCAAGCGGCTGGAGTGACGGGCATCCTTATCCAATCGGGATGCCCGTCGTGTTTTTGTGCCCGTCGTCTTGCACCGGCCCGACTCGTCTGAAAAAACAGTTGACTTTTAAATTAATTTGTGGAATCTTTTCCGATACCACGTCAATAAAATAAACTTTGTGAAATCACTACTCTTCAAGCGATGCCATGTCGACGACATTCTCCCGCTCTCTTCGCTCACTGAATCTGGACAGTTTTCGGCATTCCAACCTAATGGTTTTGGCGGTCATGGCGTTTCTCCTCGCCTGGCTGGCGTGGCTGTTTCTGGCGCGCATTGCGTTGTACGAAACCAGTGATACCGCGCGGCTGGAAGTGGCAAGCGCGGTGCATCCGGTTGCCGTGCAGTTCGGCGGCCGCGTCGTGAAAACGCATCTTGAGCTGGGCAAAGAAGTCAAAGCCGGCGACGTGCTGGTCGAATTGGACACCGAAGAGCATCGGCTGCACCTCGAAGAACAAAAATCCCAACTCACTGGATTGCAAAATCAGCTTACGGCGCTGCGCAACGAAGTGAGCGCACAAGAGCGCTCGTATCAACAAGAGAAAGCTGCCGCGCCGACCGCGCTCCAAGAAGCCAATGCCCGCCAGCTCGAAGCCGAGACTGCGGCGCAATTAGCCGAAAAAGAGGCGGAACGCATGCAGGAGCTTTTCAAGCGCGGGTTGATTTCGGAAGTGGAATTTCGGCGCGCCGAGGCCAACGCCACGCGCTCGCGTGCTGCTGCCGAAGCGCTGCGCTTGACGGCCAGCCGTTTGCAAAGCGAGCAGAAAACCAAAGAAAGCGACCAACAAGCCCGGCTCGAGCGTTTGAACCGCGAAGTGGCTTTGCTCGAAGGCCAAATTGCCACGACGGAAAAAACCATCGAACGGGAGCAGCGCGAGATTCAAGAGCAGGATATTCGCGCGCCGGTGAGCGGCCGCATCGGCGAAATTTCCGAGCTGCGCGCCGGTGCCGTGGTGCGCCAAGGCGACAAACTGGCGACGATCGTACCGACCGGCGAATTTCGCATCGTAGCCAATTTTATTCCCGGCACGGCATTGGGAAGAGTTGCCTCAGAACAACCGGCGCGCATGCGTTTGGACGCCTACCCCTGGACGCAATTCGGCACGCTGCCGGCGAAAGTCACCACCGTCGCGAACGAGCCTACCGCCGGCAAAATTCGTATCGAGCTTGCCGTACAACCGCGAGAAAATTCCGCCATTGTTTTGCAGCACGGCCTGACCGGCGCCGTCGAAGTCGAGGTTGATCGCGTTTCGCCCGCCTCGCTGGTTTTGCGTTCGGTGAGCAAGCTGCTAAACTCGTC
>JBOHQZ010000360.1:0-6836 GCA_050732275.1 bacterium | reverse complement strand
CCGCAATATACCGAATCCGCTTCGATTTGGCCCGAATCCAACGCAAGCAAGCAATAACGGTTTCGGCCAATCCCTCGCCGTTTTAGGCAACGACCTGCTCGTCGGAGCGCCTTTTAATCCGAATGCCGCCGCTGTCTATCAGATCAATGCTTCGACTGGACAAGTTATTCGAACATTTTCCAATCCGCCGCCTGCTCCGGACAATCGGTTCGGTTTCTCGGTTGCAATCGCCGGCAGCAACGTTCTCGTTGGAGCTCCTTTCGATCCCGCCAGGGCATCACGAGCTGGCATCGCCTATCTTTTCAACGGTACTACCGGCCAAAGGCTTAAAACTTTCTTGCCGCAAAATCTATCTGCAGATGACTTTTTCGGATTCGCCGTCGCCGTTGCCGGAAACGATACGGTGATCGGCGCACCGGATTCGAGCGCTGCTGGAGCGGCTTATTCATTTCAACCCGCGATAACCTGTCGGCTTGCTTTTCTCTCTCCGCAGAATGGCTTTCAAACTTGCGAGGACAGCCTTGTAGTCAAGGTGCTGGTCGAAACCACCGGCGGGGTTCGACCATTCAGCCGGGCCGGCACTGTGAACGGCACGACGGCAGTTTTTTTCGGCGATACGCTTTTTGCAAGCATCCCGCTCGCGCTCGGCGCCAACACCATTATCGTGAATTGCGCGATTACCGATTTCGCCGGCGCGCAAACGACTTGTACCGTCACTACGACGATCACCCTGTTCGACGAAGTTCACAACATGGTGATCAACGAAATTCTATATGATCCCAATTACGACGATTTCGGCACCGAGCGCATCGAGCTAAAAAACATGAGCGCTGATACCACCAATCTCGACGGTTTCGCACTGTGGATCCGGCACGGAGACTCGGACACGCACTGGCTCTTTCCGGATGGCTTCAACATCGCGCCAGACAGCATGCTTACGATTCATTGGTTGAAAGAAGGAATCAATGATGGAGGAAACGTTTTCACCGGCCTGCCGGCTGACGAAGTTTCCGAGGAAAACCCGGAGCCGGAGCAGGATAATTTTTGGGGAAACAATAGCACAAGGGAGAGAAATATGATATTGGGCGGCACCGGTAACGCCAACGATGTGCCGTTTGCCATCGCGCTCTATCAGCAAATTCGGCTCGAAGCCATTGCAGAGTTTCGTGAAGCCTGCCGGATGGTCGACTTCGTACAAATCGGCGGCAATATTCCGGTAATTGATGCGATTGCCAGTCAAGCCGGATTGTGGAGCCCGGAAAGGTTTTTGAATTTTAATCCAGAAGGACACTCTTACGAATTTAACGACGAAGACAATAATGCGCCGACACAGACTTCGCCCGGAGAATTTAGCGATCAGCCCAGTCCTTCCATTGGCTTCAAAAACAAACTCGCACTGCCGCCGGGCCAACACCTGCTCATCTCGGAAATTTGCGTGCGCCCGGCTTTTGGCGAATTCATGGAAATCCACAATCCCACGGAATCGTTCGTCGAACTCAACGGCTATTATTTAACCGACAACGCCAACTTTAATGACAATGCTTATACGCTTTTGGTAGAAGGCAGCGATTTTCTCGATGTTCAATCCGGTGATTTCTTCATTAGATTTCCGGACGGCGCGGAAATTGGCCCGGGCGAATATCAAACCGTGGCTTTTAGAGCAATCGATTTTAGAAAGCGTTATGGCTCAAGTGTCAACCCGACTTACGAGATTATTGCATCCGATCCGGCGGTGCCGGATATGAATTCGCTCAGACCTGTTACCGGTGCCATTGGTTTTGAAGACGCCGACGAAGTGGTTATATTGCTAAAATGGGATAGCGTCAGCGATCTGATCGAAGATGTAGATTATGTCGTTTGGGGCAGGTTTACGCCCATCGTTGAAAAAAACGGCTCTTTCAAAGATGAGAAACAGCTTGCAGCTCGTTTAGCCGCCGATCCGCTGGATATAGCCGTCAACAAAACCGGTATCGGCATTGACGGTGTGGATAGCAACGCGGTGCGATCTTATTATGACAACGAAACGGTAGATTTGCAACAGCGGCCGGTTGCCGGCCAAGCGCATGTCTTGCTTAAATCCTGGCAGCGGCGGCCGGCGCCGCGCGAGTTTGATGAATTGAACGCCGGCGGCAACGGCATTTCCGGGCACGACGAGACGAGCGAGAATTTGGCGAGGGCGTTCAAGCAGGCCAAGCCAACTCCTAACCGCCGGGCCAAAGGGCTCGATCTTGTAATTGTCCAAAAGGTGGTTTTAGATACGCTCAGAAGCGCCAACGGCGACGGCATCCTCAATCCCGGTGAAGACGTGCGATTGCGCATTCGCTTGCGCAACAATTCTCCCGATTCGACCGGAACGTTGCTTTCGATCTTGCGCTCTCCCAGCCCCTTGATCACTATCGGGCCGGATTCCACCTCGGCCTTCACCAACATCGATTCGGGCGCTGCGGTTTTGTCCAGCGATTTCTACGAATTTTCCGTGGCCCAAACGCTTTTGCCGGACAGCATTGAATTTGTTTTGTTAGTTATAGATAAGGAAGCCGGCAGCGCCGACACGACACGATTGCCATTTGCTCTGCCGGCGGCTTCGCCTTTGCCAAATTTAAATATTGTTTCAAGCTCCTTCACGGTCGATGGCTCGAACTTGCTGGTGTTTGCCACATTGGATAACACCGGCAACACCGACGCCGTCAGCATGTGCGCCCAAGTCAATATTCCGGGTATTGGCGCCTCATCACGATTTATCGGCAACGTCGATTGGGAACATTGCACGGCAGCGCGGCCATGCGTAACCGGAATCGCCTGTGCCATCGGCACACCGTGCGTACCACTGGAGGAAGAAAAATTGTCCATTACGATTCCCATGGGCAATACACTTTTAAATACGTCGGCAACGCTATCCGGAACTTTGGCTATAAAAAGCGGCCTATTCAATTCTCCGCCAATTTCTATTAGCTTGACGGTGCCGTTCGTTTCGGTGACGGTAAAGTATCCCAAATCCACCGTGCTCGTGCCCGGCGTCAGGATAAATTTGATTGAACGGACAGAAGGCGGAATGGCGCCGACAGAAATCATCAAAGCGATGGACACGACAAACGTTCGCGGACAGGCGGAATTTGCCGAAAGCCTTTTCGATACCTCCTCAACAGCCAACAAAAGCTATCGCCTGCAAATTTTCGCCCCGGCTGCAATTGCAACCGATTTGCTCGAAGTTGATGAAGAGGATTTTGACGACGGCATAGTCACTTGCGAAGATCGGATTTCCCGGCCTTCCGTAGACGACATTTTGCTCGGCAACGTCGATCAGCTCAACGGCTTTACGGCGGCGGATTGCGATGCGCTCGTGGCATTTATCGAGGCGAGAAACGCGGGATTGCCTATTCCACCAAGCGCCGGATTTACGGGCCAGTGGCGAATTGCGGATAGAACGACAACGGCTAATTCTTTGGAAGTGAATTTAGGGCCAGGGAATAGGCTGAACCTGGCAAGCCGGCTCTTTTTCAGCTTCAACGCCGTGCTGTTGGGCGATTTGAATGCGAGCTGGCGGCCCCGCACGCCGCCCGTATACACCGTTATTGATGCCGTGCCGCCCGCCTCGTGCGAGATCGGTTCATCAACTTCTTCGTCGAGAGATTTGACTTCTATCGAAGATGGCAATAAGCCGGTGTCCAGCTTGCCCGCAACCATCGAGCTTTATCCGAACTATCCGAACCCCTTGTGGCCAAACGAACAATCTCACATGGGAACGAACATTCGCTTCGCGCTGCCCGAGCCGGAACTGGTGTCGGTAAAAATTTACAATATTCTGGGCAAACTCGTCAAGACCCTCGCCGAGCAAAAATATCCGGCCGGATTGCACAGCATCGTTTGGCGCGGCGACAGTGACGGCGGCGAGCGCGCGGTATCCGGAATTTATTTTGTCAGATTGCAAGCCGGCAGCACAGCCAAAGTCCGGCGCCTCGTTCTTCTCAAATAATTCGCATGCGTTTAGCGGCCTGAACCGGAGTGCCCGAGAGCGGGGCACTCCGAATTCACTTGACTAAATTCGCACAATAATTCAAATTGTGAGACCATGTACTCAACTTGGACGAGTCTTGTAGGGCTATTGAATGGCCCGAACCCCAAGGCAAAAGCTATCCACCGAACGCCGCCGAAACCACCGAGTGTCGCCGAAAAAAACATTGGTGGAGCTCGGCGCCTCTTTAAAGTAAAATCATTTCAGAAAAAGCAAAAGCCTTTATGCTCACGGAATAGAACGCTCACGGAAAAAAACATTTATTCCCGTGAGCGTTCTATTTCCGTGAGCCAGTTTTCTTTTGGGCAGCGGCCCGTCCATATTGGGCGGCATCCACAGAGAGCTGATTTCATTTGGAATTTTATCCTCATCGCCTTTTTGCTGGTCGCGGCGCCGGCAAGCCGCGGGCAACTCTTGACGACGCCCCTGCAAGGCAATTCCGTAAGCGGATTTGCCTACGAAGACTCGACGGGAAATATTTTGTTTGCCACGAGCAGCGGGCTGTGGAAATTTGACGGCAAAGAATTCAGCCGCATTATCATCAGGATTACAAACTCGAACAATTCTGGAACCATTCCCGTGGATCCCGGGGAGCTGGCGGACGTCATACTCGATCACGACAAACGGATTTGGATTGGCTCGCAAACCCAAGGCTTGTTCATCCAAAACGGCCCGAGCTGGAAGCACGTGACGAGCGATTCCGGCGCGCCTTCCAATAATATTACCGATCTGTTCGTTGATTCTTTCGGAAAAATTTGGATCGGCACGGTTGATCAAGGCGTGGGGGTTTTTGACGGCCAGCGCTGGCATCGCATTAAAGTGGGCGAATATGCCGTTTTCCAGGACGGCCAATTCGTGGTTGATACAACTTTTGCAACCAGCCGAGGACCACGCGACAATCAAATTTATGCCGTTCACGAAGATACCGCCAAAGGCATTTGGATCGGCAGCAAATTCGGAGCAAGGCGATTCAGCGGCGGCTTGAACCGTGTCGACACGGCGTTACGGGCCAATTGGTGCAATTGCCTTGACGGCGAAAACGTGCTCTCTTTCGCCAACGACCGCACCGGAAAAATCTGGGCGGGCACCGAAGGGCACGGCGTGTTTCTGATCAATCCCGGCTGCACAAGCGGCATTGCCCCGAGATGCACGGCGCCCGACACGCTTCCCATCGTGCAAAATCCTTTACGCAACAAAATCATCCACCACATCGAAGTTGATCTGGAGGGCAATCTTTGGTTCGGCACCAACGACGGTATTTGCCGCTACAACCCGCCAGCGAACTCCCTGCGCTGCCTGAATGAAAATGATTTTCCCGGCCTGCGCACCGTCAAAAAAGTATTTACGGATACAGACAACAATTTGTGGTTTGGCCTGCTGGAAAATCTCGGCGCCGCGCGGCTGAACAACAACTGGTTCACGTTCGACCTTGATAGTTTGCCCAATTCCTTCGTGCTCTCTTTGCTCGCGATAAAAGACACGCTCTGGGTCGGCACGGCGAACGGCATCAGGCGCTTCAAAGGGGAAAGACGTTTGGGCGCAGATGTTTTGTCGGGCAACCGCGCCATCAACGCGCTCGCATTGGCCGAAAATTCGCAGGTTTGGGTGGGCACCTATGGCGGCGGTGTTTATTTATTCGATCGTGACGGCAACCCGCGCGACGCTCTGAATCTCGGTCCGCTGCCGTGCAACACCCAAGTGAATCAAATCATTCAGGGAAATGGCGAGACCTGGATAGCGACAGATGGCCGCTTGAGCCGGCGTTTAAGCGATGGCACCCTAAAGCATTATGAAAGTGAGGCGAGTTCCTGTTTTGCTGCCGCCGATAAATTCAACGCCATCGCATTCGACGCCAAGGGCTTGCTCTGGTGCGGCACGCCGCTCGGCGTCAGAGTTCTCGATCCAATTTCAGAGCAGTGGGTTGCGACATACACGACTGCCAACGGTTTATTCGGTGACAACAATATTACAGCACTGGCCGTCGATCCCCGGAACGGAGAAGTTTGGGCCGGCACCGCTAGCGGGGGCATCTCGATTTATGACGGTGCGACTTGGAAACATGTGGATAGCCGCGCCGGGCTTGTCGATAACCTGATCAATGAGATAGCTTTCTCAAGCTCCGGCGAGGTTTTTGTCGCCACGCCGCGCGGCGTCAATCGGCGCGACACTAGGGGACTTTGGTCGACCTTCGATTCTCAATCCGGCCTGGCGAGCGGCAATGTTGCCACGCTCGCGCTGCAGGGGGATTCGCTGCGTTGGTTCGGAACTTATGGCGCCGGCCTCACCCGCTATCGCCCGCCCCAAAGTCGGCCACAGACTTTTCTCGAAACGCGGCTGGCTGTGACCGACAAAGCCGAGGTGACGTATTTCTTTGCGGCCGCGGATTTGAACACGGCACAAAACGAATTTCGCTATCGCTATGCGCTGGATGACACGACGAAATGGAGTCAGCCGCGGCCCGACCGCGATGCCATCGTGCCGGTGCTCAAAACCGGCCCGCACACGTTTTACGTCCAAGCCATCGATCGCGACGGCAACGCCGACCCCGTACCAGCCACGGATTTTTTTTACAAAATCGATCCGGACAGCGGCGGGTATTCGAGGTTCGAGCGCTTTGCCAGTTTCCCGAAAATCGGCGCGGTGACGCTCAGAATTTATTGGCCGCCCTATAAGCCCGTGCGTGACGCCGACATCAGCATCGTGCCGGTTCATCCCGACTCGCTCGCGCCATCAGCCTTGTTTGCTTTCGATCTCAATCCTCCGCAGATCAAACTGAGCAAGCCGGCTATATTGACGTTTTCCTTTATATCCAATCAAGCCACAC
>JBOHQZ010000359.1:0-6838 GCA_050732275.1 bacterium | reverse complement strand
GCTTGATCTTTTCATGCGGCGCAACGGGTTCCCGCTTAGACGCTTTTTCCTCTGACAGGATTGCCAAATCTTGCGCGTAAACTGGAGCGCCGGCAGCACGATAGAGTTTTGCATTACCGCCCGCACCGGCAGCCGCGACGGATTGCAGCCTGCCCACGGCAAGATCGGAAACGCCTTCCGGCATCGGCAGCGGCTGTTCAACTCTCGTCACTTGGCCGCCGTCACGACGAATTTTGGAATCAACCGCCACAAACGAGGTGTAGGCCGTGAGCAAATTATATTTTATTCCAAGACTCGTGACTTCCTCAACCAGCTCGTCACCCGGCTTCAATGCGCTGTAATCCGACAAGACCGCGATGCGATGCCGCGCCCACAAGTAGCGCAAGGCGGTGTTGGAAACGAGCGGTTTGACTTCGCTTACATTAATACTTGTTGAATAGCGTTCATTGCCGGTCCGTCCATTGAGCGTGATTTTGCCTTGGGGCGTACCGCGCCATTTGCCAAACACGATCACCGGACGCTCGGCGAGCACGTCCGGCACTGCTGGCGGCTCGATGGCATACGTTTTAAAATCACCATAGTCAACTTTGATCTGCGTCAGTACCGGCGACTCGATGTAGCGGCGAAATTTTTCGGCCTCAGCTTTGGCTTCTGCCGCTTTGGTGATCATAAACGGCTCTCCCATGCCGGCACGCGCCATGCCTTCAATGAGATGGCGATTCACACTTGACCCGATGCCAAAGGCGAACATATTGGCCTCGCCCAAACGCTGCCGAATCAAATCAAATGCTTCGGCCTCCACGCTCACATAACCGTCGGTGGCAATGACAACGGAGCGCGCACATTCTTGTGCGCGCGGCAAAGCCAAAGCATGCTTCAACGCTGGCAGCAATTCCGTTCCTCCTCCTCCACGTTGCTTTTCGATCACCTCAATGGCCCGTTTGAGATTGGCCGGCGTTGCCGGCAACGACTCGGTTTCCGAAAGCGCGCTCGAGCTGCCGGCAAACAGCAGCACGTTGAATTTATCCTGCGGACGAAGATTGCCGATCAAATTCCGCAACAGCTCTTTCGAGATTTCCAACGGAAAACCGTGCATCGAGCCGGAAATATCGACGATGAAAATAAATTCGCGCGGCGGAATTTGATTGACGGTGACGCGCTTGGGCGGTTGCAGCATGAGCAGGAAAAAGTTCTCGTCGCGATCTTGAAACATGAGCATGCCCGAAGCGATTTGACTGCCGGCCAGCCGATAGCGCAACACGTAATCGCGATTGCCGCCGGTCTTCTCGATCGCATCGAGCTTCACCGTTGCACACGACTGCCCGTTGTAGCTGACACCGACTTTGTGTGAGGTGCAAGCCACTTCCTGAATCGGCAAGCCCATATTCAAGCTGGTGGTGAGATCAAAAGCGTAGCTCGGCTCTTTGCCGGAATGCAAGTAGGGATTCTTGACCCATTTCTCCGAAGCCGGCGCCGTTGCCTCGGGTTGATTGGAGTAGCGCGGGCCGACGACCGTGGGATAAACAAACTCATAGACACCATCAGTTGGCACCAAAAGCTCGGTGTAACTCAGCTCGACTTTGATTTCATCGCCCGGCAAAATATTGCCGACGTTCATCTGAAAAACGTTGGGGCGTTGCTGCTCCAACAGCGAGGCGCTTTTGCCTTCGGTGATCGCCTTTTCATATTCCCGCCGCGCCTCCTCGCGCTTGCCGATTTTGGCGACGATGGTGCGCTCGCCGATGGTCATCTTCATGCCATAAACCGCCGCACGCGTCGAAGCCGGAAAAGTGTAAATCGCTTCGAGCGGACGCTTGCCTTCATTTTTATAAACCTGCGTGACTTTGACATCAGCGATCACGCCGGCAATATCGACGGCCGCTGAAGTTGACTTCAAAGGCAGTTGATCCAAATTCGGATCGTCGCTTTTGACGAAAAAGTACGGGGATAGAGTTTTATCCGCATCTTCAAATGATTGCGCGCTGGCCATTCCTGCAAGCGCGAGCACGATAATAAAGTTCAAAATCTTTCTCATTTTCTTTTCCTCGAATGTTAATGAGTCCTTAACGTTGTAATACGAGTTGCTTGCTGCAAATTACTGCTGCGCATCCTTTGTTGAGGCGGGCGTTCGGGTCGGCTCCACCTGCGTCTTGTAAATGCGGTTCGGCTCAGCATACTCTACAAAAGCAAGCTTGCCGCATAGTTCGATAACTTCCTTGAGCGCTTTAGACGAAGTGTTTTTGTAAACGCGCATGCGCAAAGCCGGAATCTCCTTGATTTGCTGCAATCCAAATTCCGCTGTCATGGTTTTGATCTGCTCCGGCTTAGCGTCGGGCTTGAATTTGATGATGATTTCTTTCATCGGCGTGCATGTTTGTTGGGCCGCCTTTTTGTCTTGCGAAATGGCGGCCGCCGTCATGATAAAGAGGCTGGCAAGTAATACGGCAAATGTAAACCGTTTCATGATTCATTCTCCATTGGGTCTTGGTAAGCAGTTGACAGTTACTATCCGATGACGTCATCTACTCATATTACGCGGGGAAGTGAAATTTATTCCCGTGTGAGCGCCGCTTTTTTAAACGCACAAATTGAATCTTGATATTGACGGACATTCCTGATGGGCTGCTCAAACAGCTTCAAGCCCTTGCCAGCGCCGCCGGTGTGGAGGACATGCGAAGCTTTATTGTGGACATTCTGGAAGAGAAGATTCAGGCAGAAAGGGACAAAGAATTTGTTTACGCTGTGACCGACGAAATACGCGCGGGTTTAACCCGGGCCGGAATCAGTGAGGAAGAAATTTTAGAGGATTTCAATCGATTTCGTAGAACTTTGCCGCGTGAGTAAGCAGACCTTTACAATTGACGATTTACTTGCCATGACGCCAAAGTAAGCTAGGCGCCAGCCGAACTCCCTTCCCGATTTTTTTGACAGACAAAATGATTTAGTTTGCGTCCGAGAGGCAAAGTAATTAGCATAATGATTTTGTCTCATATCCCTGGCAACCTTTCAGCCTTGACCGGTGTCATAATAAGTGTGCTAAAAACTTAGCAACCTTTTTTGAATTTCATTGTCTCATACTATAAGCAGAGTAATCCCACTGGTCACGGGAGCCATTTATAAAACTTCAAACAGCTTTTAACGCTGCCGAACTTTCATGCAGGAGTGCTTTTATGATGCGTAAACTTCTGTTACCAGGTTTTTTGTTTTTTGCCGCAACTATAGCGGCTGCCCAGACGCCGGTAGAGAAAAAAATCTACCACGCCAAACATATCAACCCGCATCCGCCGGTCATCGACGGCCGCCTGGACGATCCGGTTTGGGAAAAAGTGGAATGGGCAACGAATTTCACCCAACGCGAGCCGAACGACGGCGCGGCGCCCTCGCACCAGACCGCTTTCAAAATCTTGTTCGACGAAAAGAATCTTTATGTCGGCGTTCGTGCCTACGACAGCGAGCCGGATAAAATTGTCCGCCGCGTCACGCGCCGCGATCAATTCGACGGTGACTGGGTGGAAATCAATATCGACAGTTATTTTGATCATCGCACCGGTTTCTCTTTCACGCTCAACGCTGCCGGCGTCAAAGGCGACGAAGCCATCTCCAACGACGGCGATAATTGGGACGTAAATTGGAATCCGGTGTGGTTCAGCGAAGTTTCCATCGATCAGGAAGGCTGGATTGCGGAGATGCGCATTCCGCTCAGCCAGCTTCGCTTTGGCGACAAAGAAGAGCAAGTGTGGGGCATTCAAATGCAACGGCGTTTCTTTCGCAAACAAGAGCGCTCGGTGTGGCAATACATTCCGCAAAACACGCCCGGCTGGGTGAGCTTCTTCGGCGAGCTGCACGGCTTGAAAGGCATACATGCTTCGCGCCGCCTCGAGCTGCTGCCTTATTCCGTCGGCAGCACGCGCCAATTCAAAAGAGAACTCGGCAATCCCTTCGCCACCGGCGAGATCAACAAACTCTCCGGCGGTTTGGATGCCAAAGTCGGCGTCACCAGCGATTTAACTCTGGACATGACGGTGAATCCCGATTTCGGCCAGGTCGAAGCCGACCCCTCGCAAGTGAACCTCACCGCGTTTGAAACCTTCTTCGCCGAGAAGCGCCCCTTCTTTATTGAAGGCCAAAATATTTTGGATTACCGGCTCGCCGGCGGCGACGGGCCTTTTTCCAATGACCGCTTGTTTTACTCGCGCCGCATCGGCAGAGCGCCGCACGGTTATCCCGATCTCAAGGACGACGAACAGGGAAAAGAGTACGCCAAGGTGCCGGAGAATGCTTCGATCGCGGCTGCGGCCAAATTAACCGGCAAAACCAAGAGCGGCATCTCCATCGGCATTTTGGACGCCATGACCGATGAAGAAGAGGCCGAGATCGATTTCAGCAGACAGCGCCGCAAAGAAATCGTCGAGCCGCGCACGAATTTTTTTGTCGGGCGCGTGCAAAAGGATTTCAACAAAGGCACCAGCGCCATTGGCGGCATGTTTACCGCCACACATCGCGATCTTTCAAACGCACAGCTCAACTATTTGAATCGCGCCGCTTATTCCGGCGGCATTGATTTTCGGCATCAATGGCACAAGCGGACTTATTATATCGAAGGGCTTTCGGTCTTCAGCCACATTCGCGGTGACCGCCAGGCCATCGAAGCGGCGCAACTTTCGTCGCAGCGCTACTATCAGCGCCCGGATGCGGATTACGTCGAGTTCGATCCGAACCGCACTTCACTCTCCGGACACGGCGGCAATCTCAGTATTGGCCGCGGCGGCAACAGCAAGCTGCGCTTGAATTTCAGCACGACCTGGCGCTCGCCCGGCTTGGAGCTGAACGACGCGGGATTTCTCCGCCAAGCCGACCGCATCATGCAAAGCGCCTGGGCCGGTTACAGCATCAACAAACCGACTTTCGTTTTCAATCGCTTGAATATCAATTGGAACCAATGGTGGGGCTGGAATTTCGGCGGCGAGACGGTGTTCAAAGGCGGCAACATCAACGGCGGCGGCCAGCTCAAAAATTATTGGGGCATTTGGGGCGGCATCGGCCGCGAGGGCGCAGAATTGGCGACAACAGCGTTGCGCGGAGGGCCGGCGTTGCGCGTGCCGGGACAATGGAATCAATGGTACGAGCTGGGCACGGATGACCGCAAAGCCGTGCGGTTCAGCGTGTTTGGCTTCAACAGTTGGAAAGATGAAGGCGATACGCGCTTTCACGAAATTGGCATCAGCTCATCTTTTCGTCCATTCAAAGCGCTGGCGATACGGCTCAATCCGTTTTTCAATATCAACAAAGATGACATGCAATATATCAGCACCCCAATTGACAGCGTGACACAGGCGGATCGATATATTTTCGGCCGGCTGAGCCAAAAAACGCTTGGCGTCACGCTGCGTTTTGATTACAGCCTCACGCCGAATCTGTCCATCCAGTATTATGGGCAGCCGTTTGTCTCGGCGGGCAAATACGATCAATTCAAGCGCATCACCTCGCCGCGGGCGGATCGCTACCAGGAGCGCTTTCAAATTTTTGCCGACGAAGCCCAATTCAATGCAGCAAAGGGCGAGTTCAACATCGACGAGAATCTCGACGGCAATACGAATTATCGATTTGGCAAGCCCGATTTCAACTTCCGGCAATTCCGCTCCAATCTCGTCGTGCGCTGGGAATACATCCCCGGCTCCACGCTCTTCGTCGTCTGGTCGCAAGGCCGCACCGGCGGTGAATCAAATGGCGAGTTTTCGTTTCGGGATGACTTGAGAGATTTGTTCAGGGTTTTTCCGGATAATGTGTTTTTGGTGAAGTTGAATCGGTGGTTTTCGTTGTAGGAGTGGGGCATTTGTAAAGTTCAATCAGTGAGCCGGACTGGCGTATTTGAGTAATTTGGGTGTTTTGCACCCGGCCAGTCCGGCTCACTAACAGTAGATATTTTTCATAAGTCACTTCTTTCAATCATCTTTTCTTGTTTTTTCTCCGCAATATGCACACAAACGCGAATCTTCAAAATCTCCTGTCTCCACACCTAGATTAAGCAAAGCGCTTACGATTCGACCATCGACACTGTCACAGCCATAATAGTCGCAAACAGCCTCCTCAAAAGCATAATCATCGATTAAATCCGTTGGACAACCTAAACACTCTGATGTGGTACCGAAGGCATCTGACAATTGACTAACGTTAATTGATCCTGCTTCCAACTCCTCAATGAATTCCTCTACACTCTCTGGCAATTCGGATAGTATCTCATTTCTTCCTTGTTGGTCTAATTCCTGCTTAAAGTCTTTCGCCCTTTTCCGCACTGTAGCAATAGCTTTCTTTTGACCGTAAGCGACTGCTAGTGGCGATAATACAAAAAAGTCTTCATGAGTTAGAGGCAATCCAATTATATCGTTGTATGCTCGATTCATTTTTTCACGAAAAGCTTTATCTTGAACGAATTCTTTAACTTTTTCAAGAGACTGTAGCCCTACTTCTTTGCACGCATTTAATGACGTCTGCACAACGTAGTCTGCTGGATAGCGACCGAACACGGTGGAAAAGACTTCTACCAAACCTTGTTCTGAAATAATATCTAGTCGTGGAAGTTCTTCCGCAGGAATTCGTAGCCTTGAAATGCGTTTTCGAATTTTATTTGCGATGTCGTCTGCTGTTTCAAGTAAACGTGCCAAATCCATTGAGCGATCAGAAAGGTCTTCTGGTAAACCATCTCTTTCCTTATAGATATCCTCATGATTCAGTTCTGCCCAGCTATGCTGAAGAAGCGTTCTAATTTGAACCTCACAGGGGATAACACGATAAGGAAGGGGATCACCAACGAAAAGCCGAAAATTCAAATGAAGCCCCC
>JBOHQZ010000358.1:0-6845 GCA_050732275.1 bacterium | reverse complement strand
CGGTCGGGGTCTTTGTAAACTGTGACGCCGGTGAGACTCACCAAATCATTCGCGCCGACCGTTGTCGTGCCGCTTTGCAAAATTTGATTGTTCGATAAGCGTGTCACCGACCATTGCAATTGTCTGCCGGTGGGCGGTTTGAATTGCTGCGGCTTGCGAATCGCCAAGTCGGAAGTCAAATTTGCATCCGGGCTATTGTCATTGGGAAAAGACGCGTTGTTAATGAGCCAAGCCTTGACTTCCCACGCGGAATGCGAATCCCCGATGGAGCTCGTGTCCCATTCGTGATAACCGCCATAGCTGCCCCAATCATCGCCGACGCCCGTTCCGCGCGTGCCGTCGCCGGGATCCTTGCCAATGCCAGGATAGCGATGATGATTGAAGAAAGCCGGATAACTTTGATCCGCACGATAGCGCTCTTGATTGGCGGCATTGTCGCGATAAGTTTGCGTAGCCGCACTGTTTCCCAGCGTCCAGTGGGCGGGGCGCACGTCTACGCCATGCTCACGCTCATCCCAGTACAGTTGCATGCCGTGAGCAAGCGAGTCCGCTGCGCGATATTGCGACACGACTTCGCTGTCCCATCTCATAACGCCATCATCGTCATTTTTTCCATTCCAGGTGCGCATGAGCGGCAGATCGCGCGAGGCGGAAATCAGCGAGGTCAGATCGAAACAATCAAGAATGGGGACAACTCTGCCGCCGGCGGTTTTGAGCGTGGTGGGGAGGTTCGTGGTTGGGCCGCCGAATATGAACCACCAACCAGGTAGCTCATTGAGGCCCTCGAAACCGTTGTTGAAGATCGACGCGGTCGCAAAACGATGCGGAAAAGCTTTGGCCAAGGCTGTCGTTCCGGCGGCGCCCATGCTATGCCCTTGCACGGCAACGCGTGCAGGGTTGACGTTTTTATTTTTGATGAGCCAATCCACGATCCATATATAGCGGCGTTGCGTGTAATTGACGATCGTATCATCATCCGCCACGACATATTTCGGCTGGAAAGGATCGTGTTTCTTGGTCCAACCGAAGTGCCAGGAAACTGATCCTTCCGTTACCAGACTATCCTGAACTAAACGGATGAAATCATCGTTCATCGCTAACAGAAAGCCCTCCTGCGGCTCGATGTTGATTCTCTCGCGAAAAGTAGGAAGAGACTGAAAAGCGGTTCCGCCGCCGCCATGCAGCCAAACGACCAACGAACGATTGGCCGCCGGCATCGCCAGCGCTTCGGAGAGAATAAAGAAAGAAGGCATGCCATTCTTATGGCGATTGCCCATAATCGGAAAATCTGGCCGGCCTTCCCAATGATTATCACGGCCATCGGCCCACATGTAATACGCCGTCGAGTTGTGGCCGCTCGCGAGTTTGCCCGAAACTTGCGGATGGCATTGCACCGGCTCATTCGGAGAAAATCTATATTCGATGCGGCTCGAACGATTGCTCGCCGTCACCGCGGTGTTGTTCCATTTCACCACGGCATAATACTTCGCGCCATTCTCATGCACGGTCTCAACGAACAATCCGGTGTTCCGTGGCACCGTGAAGCGACCGCCCTGCCCGTCAGGAATCACATAATTTGCGGCGGCATTGACTTGCGTGCGCAACGCCAACGGCGTCCATTCGGCTTCGAAGAGACGGCCCGTCAACTGCGCTTGATTGGTGTTCGTGAATGGATTGGCGCTGCTGTAAATAGCGTACGTCTCCGGCGGGCTGTTGTCGAGATCCCACAGAATCCACACCTGCCCATCGGCATACCAGCCACGCACGTTGGTTTGGGCGAAAGCTGTTGAACTCATCAGCAAGAGCCAAAATCCAAACAATAATGTTGAGCGTTTCATGCTTCCTCCGTTGAAGGTAGCGCAGGCATCTTGCCTGCCGGGTTGTCTTGCGAAAAAGTTTTGAAATAAATGCCGAACCCGCAGACTGGAGTCTGCGCTACACAGACGCCGTGTCGTAACGCAAACGTAGCGCAGGCATCCTGCCTGCAGGGTTGACTTGTGAAAAAGCACTTTGCAATACGCCGCGCTTCCGCAGACTGGAAGCCTGCGCTACGTTTGTGCCGCGCTCGAAAACTTCCAATCTTCCGGCTTGGCGCACAGTCCCGCGCTAACCGGATTGTTTATCGTATACTCGCAAATAAGATAAAACTCTTTATCATCACGCACGAGATGGTCATACGCCTCACGCTGCCAAAACGGCTTGCCAACTCTTCCCAAAATCCGATTCGCTTCGGTGCCGGTGTACGATTTCCAGCTATGAAGAATAGAACTCAACGTCCACTTGTCGCGCGGCGTCACCATCACGTGCCCGTGATTCGGCATAACCACCCACGCGTGCAAATCGTAACGCTTTTCTTCAAAAAACCGAAGAGCATTAGCGACCAACCCGCCGATATCATCGCGCTTGAGCCAACATGCGCCCATGCCGGCGTCGAGATAGGCTTGCATACGCTTCGAGTACAATCGTTTCCACTGCTCGGCAAGTTCTTTTGGAGCGATCTTCTTCGCGCGTTGTTGCTTTTCCCACTCTTTTCGTTCTTCTTCCAATTTTGCCAAAACCTCTTGCGGCAAGCTGTCGTACAAACGAAGCGTGACCCAGTAAGTGCCGCCCACGACTTTTAAATGAGGAAGATAACCGCGCTGATGAAAACCGGAGAGAAGGTGCGGCTGCAAAAGCTGCGAAGTCGCGCCGGTATCTTGCCGGCTCTGTTGTTCGCTGCGTTCTTTCTCGTTGCCGTTGGTCTGTTGGTTCACTTTTTCTCTCTTCAATAATTTGAAAGTTCAGCTTGCTTTGCCCCGCTGCGGCGGGGGAAGTCCGCGCTACGCTTGCGCCGCGAAAGAAATTCGTAGCGCAGGCATCTTGCCTGCAGGATTTGATTTGCAAAACTGAGTTTTATAATACTGCACAAAACTGCCGGCTGGAAGCCTGCGCTACGTTTACTTCGTCGCGTAAATTGTAGCGCCGGCATCCTTGCCTGCCGGTTTTGATTCGCGAACAGCTTTTGTAAGCCGACACGCAGTTGCAGACTGGAAGCCTGCGCTACGATCTCATTTCATCAAAATCGCTTTACGCGTTTGCGAAAATTTGCCTGCCGTGATTTTATAAAAATAAAGGCCAGTGGTTGTCCCTCGGAGCGCAAACGTCACGGCGTGATTTCCCGCTGCGAGATTGCCATCTACCAATGTCGCCACTTCTCTTCCATTCACGTCGAACACTTTCAGCGTCACGTGACTGTTCACTGGTAACTGAAAACTGATGGCTGTAGCCGGATTTCCCGCAAAGCGGGATGTCGCTCCGCTCCAAAACGGGTTCGGATAATTCTGCGACAAACTAAATTGCGTCGGCAGAATTTCTGAGTCGCGCGATTCCACTGCAACCGTCGGATCACTTACGCGAATGCGCACGCGATCTGGGTCTTTGAAAACCGTGATGCCGGTAATGCTCACCAAATCATTCGCGCCGGCTGTCGTTGTGCCGCTTTGCAAAACTTGCCCGTTCGAAATGCGCGTCACCGACCATTGTAATTGCCTGCCGGTTGGCGGCTTGAATTGCTGCGGCTTGCGAATCGCGAGATCGGCGATGAGGCTGGTATGCGGAGAGTTATCGTTCGCGAAGAGAGCGTTGTTGGTGAGCCAGGCTGTCACTTCCCAACGGCCTGGCTGATCAACTATATTTTGCAAATCCCAATTGTGCCAGCCGCCCCACGTGCCCCAGTTGTCGCCGTCGCCATTGTTGATGCCTGGCTTGCCGGTGCCGGGGTTATTGTTTTGGGGATCGCGGCGGTGATTGAAAAATGCCGGGAACGATTGATTGCGTCTGAAATTTTCCTGATAAGCCAGGTTGTCGCGGAAAGTTTGCTGAGTTGCGGGAATGTCGTTTATCCAATGCAATCCGAGTGTCTCATAGGTGTGGAAACGTTCGTCCCAACTGATTTGCACGCCAAAGCCGAGGCTGTCGGCTTTGCGGTATTGCGCCACCAGATCGGGCCCCCAATACATGCGAATGTTATTGTCATTTTTTCCGGCCCACGTACGGAACAGCGGAAAATCCCGCGCCGATGAGGTGGAAGTGGTCATGTCAAACACCTCGTTGATACGCACCACCTCGCCGTTGGCTCGCCGGAGGTTGGTGGGCAGATTTTCGGCAATCGTGCCCAAAATGTTTTCACTGGTCGGCTCAATCGCCGCGCGAAAGCTGTTGTTGAAAGCGCAGACCGTAGAGAAATAATTCGGAAAAGCTTTTCCCAGCGCTGACGCGCCTCCCGATCCCATACTGTATCCCTGCAAGGCGATGCGATCGGGGTCAACGTTATAATGTTTGATAAGCCAGTTGTTGATCCAAAGAATTCTCCGCTGCGTGAAGTTGATGACGGTATCGCCGGGCGCGGCGTTGAAACTCGGATCAAAGGGATTATGCCGCTTCGTCCAGCCAAACCACAAAGAGCGGGCGGGGGTCAAGAGCGTATCATTGTTGTCAATGGTCAGATGAGGAAACTCATCATTGTGCGAAACGGAAATGCCTTGTTGCGGCGCAATGTTGAAATGCAGCCCCTTGTCCGCGGTGAATTGAATCGCCGTGTTGCCGCCGCCGTGAAACCAATTGGTCGCCGGAATTTTTTTGCCACCGGTGGTGTCCATGCCAATGGCCTCGCTGACGATAAACATCGCCGGCATACCATTTTTGAAAACATTGGCCATCACCGGAAAATCCGGACGGCCCGCCCAATGTTCTTGCCGGCCAAGCTCCCATAAGCAGTACCAGTAGGCTTTGTGACCGGTGCCGAGCGTTTGGGTTATTTGCAAATGACAAGTCACCGGATCATTCACCGGATCGTACGAGACGGACACCGGGCTTTGGGTTCGATTCACGCCCGGCGTCACGTCGGTTTTTCCCCATTCCACAATAGCATAGTAAGCCGACTCGGCAGCCAGCGGGGTTTCCACAAACAGAGCTTCATTTTCCTGCAGGGTATAAATACTGCCGTTGGGATTGGGAATTCTGTATCTGAAGTTTTGGTTGCCGGTTTGGTCAACAAAAGCTCCGGGCAGGTATTCATAAACGAAAGGCCGGCCAATTGCCGTGGCCTGATTGGTGTTGGTGAACGGTTGATTGCTTTTGTAAATGCCGTAGGTTTGCGGAAAAGGCTGCTGCGTTTGCCAAAGAATCCACACTTGCCCGTCGGCATACCAGCCGCGCACGTTGGTTTGAGCGAACGCTGCTGAACTCATCAGCACGAGCCAAAGTGAGAATAATAGCGTTGAGCGTTTCATACTTTCTCCGTTGTAAAGGTAGCGCCGGTATCTTTCCCAATGCTGCTAACTTTTTAAAAGGACAAAACGATTTGAGCCAGGCCATTCAAAAGCAATGACAGAAAAAGGTGGGACAGAAATATAGGTATTGGGTTTTATCAAAAAATACCCACAATTAGACACCAATAAGCTATAAATATTTTTCTGCCCTCCATTTTTCTGTCATGCCTTGCTGAAAAAGTTAGTGATATTGGACATCTTGCCTGCAGGGTTGATTTGTAAAAAAGTTTCTTGTAATACTGCTCGCATCCGCAGACTGAAAGTCTGCGCTACGGTTTTCTACGGCAGCGTGTAATTCTTCAGCCAAGCCCAATGCACTTCTGCGCCTTTCATCCAGTGGTTTATGCCATTCGGATACACGTGGCCCAAGTCTTTTACAAAAATCATATTGAAGGTCCTGCTGCTCGTAGACGGGCTGGCAGGGTAAGTGGCGATCATCACGGTGTTCGTGTCACCTGACATGGTGTAGGTTGAACTGTATTGAAAGGTGCTCGTATGGCTGTGAACAATTCTTTGGAATATTCCAACATTGCGCAACCCTGCTTCAAACGAACTCAATGGAGCGGGCGAGCTAAAATACCTGTCATCTTCGTTGCCGAGTTGGAAAGCAATGGGCAGATTCCGCTTGGGAATCGCGGTGGTATCCCGTGGCGTGGAAGCCGCGTTCTCAATGACCGCAGCCAAAACAGCGCTCATTTCCACGCCGCAGCGGAATGCCATCTGTCCGCCGGCGGAGAATCCCACGAGATAAATTCTCTTTGGATCAACATTAAACTTGTTCTTCAGCTCCGTTATGATCTGACGCAAGAACTTGATGTCGTCTCGAGGAACTTGCCCGGCGTAATAACTAAATGATCCCGGATAGATATTCCACTTGGTGGTATTCGTCATCTGGCCATCTTCAATAATACAATATTGCCATGAAGAAGGATAAACAGTGAGGATATTCTCGGCTTCTCCCACTTCCTTCCAACCGGAAATATTGTAAAATTTTTCCCCATCGCCGCTTGTCCCATGCAGCATAAAGACCACTGGTGTTGGCATGTTGGCATTATAGCGAGTTGGGACATGGACATAATA
Organism: bacterium; assembly: GCA_050732275.1. Classification (GTDB taxonomy): domain Bacteria; phylum Zhuqueibacterota; class Zhuqueibacteria; order Zhuqueibacterales; family Zhuqueibacteraceae; genus Zhuqueibacter. The sequence goes on along the minus strand of JBOHQZ010000358.1, from coordinate 456 downwards.
CTCTCTGATATCGCCATCGATTGGCGTAGTAAAGCGGTTCTTGCCGACAACATAGCCCGGGGCGTTGGCTCGTTGATGCCGTCGTTATTCTTGCAGTTCGACATAAAAAACGCTGCAACTGCAAGCATAAACCAAGAGGATTGCTTCATAGGATGTTCCTTTCGTAGTTGGTTGATGAATTTGTTATTTGAGCAAAACTAGTAGATTGATTCCAAATTAGCGTTGCAATGAAAGCTTGTCATTGCGAGGAGCGAAGCGACGAAGCAATCCGTTTGATTACAAAGAGATTGCTTCGCTCGCAATGACGAAATGTTGCAACGGTAATTGAGAAACGCACTACTAGTAGTTTGATTCCTAATCAACATATCAATAATTTCATGACAATTTTATACAACAGACAGTTCATCAAGTTTGTATTTCCATTTGAACACCACCGGCATTTCATTGATTTCATCG
>JBOHQZ010000357.1:0-6849 GCA_050732275.1 bacterium | reverse complement strand
GCCCTCCTCGGTCACGACGCTGGATTTGACGCTCCCTGGCGTCTATCATTCGTATCTGTCGCTCAATGCCATTGCCGATTTTGGCTTGAGCACGATCATCCCCAACGATAGAACGGCGACCAATGATCAAAAAGCCGAGGCCCGCTTTTACAAAGGCATGGCCATGGTTATTTTGGCCGAGAATTTCACCGCGTTCCCGCTGCAAGAGCTTGGGCCGCAGGTCACCAGCCGGCAGGCGGCAACGCTTGCGGTTGAAGAATTCAAGACAGCTTTTGGCCTCACGACCAATGCGAATATGAGAGTCAATTGCAAGCTGGCGTTGGCGCGGGCCTATCGCTTGGCCGGTGATAAAGCCAACGCGCAGACGGAAGCGCAGGCGGCTTTGGCATTGCCGGGAGGCGCCAATTACGTTTTTAATGCGCAATACGATGCGGCCTCGATAACCAATTTGCCCTTCAGCCGCGTGACCTCAGCGGCTGATCTGCAACCGCTGCCGAGGCTGGATTTTCTCGATCCGAAATACACCACGAATGCAACGAGCATCCCGGCGTTGAAAGCCGAAGAGGCACATTTGATTCTTGCTGAAGTAGCTTTGGTGAATAATGATTTGGCGGGTGCCCGCACGGCCATGAAAAATGCCATAACTTTGGTACTAAGCCGGGCGGTGGCGAATTTTAACGACCGTGATAACCGGGTGAATCGGCCGAACGATCCGAACCTCACGGTCAAAGCCAGTCCAACTGCTCCAGCCGTCGCCGGGTTGATTCAAAAGCGCGGCACCGCCAGCTCCTCGACGGGAACGGCGGTGAAGGTGTATGCCATTTCCGGAACGAGTGTCACAACCGCGGCTGTCGATCTGCTGGCGACGGCGACCGAACATTATCGCATGCTCTATCTTTTGCGCCAGGAAATTTTCTTCTTAGAGGGACGCCGAATGAGCGATCTGGGCCTCCGATTGCCGGTTTCGGATCGGCAGATTCAAACCAATCCTAATTTCACGGCCGGCGGGACGGGCACGCTCGTTGCCGTGCCGGGTTACATTCCGGCCGTAGGCACGGAACTGGATCAATATACCGTCGATGCGACTGCCGGTGTGGTGACCATCAAGCATGACATGAACCAACTGATCGCGGATAACATTCAGCAAATTTCGCCGTTCCTGAAGCAGTAATTCCATCACATCTCAGCAACTCATTGACCGGTCGCTATAATTCTATTGATTGGTGGCGAACCAATGATTTAAGCGACCGGTCAATATCTGTTGCTTGTAGAAAGAGCTACGACAGGAGTGAAGTGCTTCATGTCATTAAGTTAGCGGACGACGATTCCGTCCCGTAGGCTACGCCCGTAGGGGACAGCGTGAGAATAGCCCAGAGATTTTATCTCTGGGAAATTTGAAACACAGCGTTTCCCAGTCCCGCAAGGGACGAATGAGAACGCGGTGATCGTGATAATTGAAGTTCTTCTCATTCGTCCCTTACGGGACTGGCGAGGAAATAATGGGTGATATTTCCCACCAATAAATTGGTGGGCTATTGTCGGTTGTCCCCTACGGGCGTAGCCTTCGGGAGGCAAAAGCATAAGCTTTTTGCTTAACTTAATGACATGAACCGGCCACTAACAATTAGGTTTATCTGATTTTCAGGCGTTGTGAGTGACCGGTCAATTTTCTCTTGTGCTTCCCATCATATTAACCGCGTGACCGTAGAGAGATGCCTGCAGAAGGCCGCGGGCATCTCTCTTGCGTCTGTGCGCGATGGTGCGCTTTTTTCTTTTGGACTGCACGGCTCGTCCACGCGGCGCTACGCCTTCCGCGTTCGTCCATACTTTCCGTGTTGAAATTTTCTCTTGCGTTTTTAGGCCGGATTTGATAATTTGATTTAGTGCTTAAAATTTAACTGCTGATTTTTTTGATAGGCATAACTTTTGACCCTCTTAGATCAGAAGAGACAAGAATCATGGCCACTGTAATGGAACCGGAAGTGCGCGTCGCCGATTACTCGCCGCCGGCAAAGAAAAATTATCCCGCCGACTTGCTCCCGGAACGAAACTTGCGCCCGGAGGAACGAACCAACCTGACCATTGAAGAGGCGGAAGCGTTGGCGAATGGGGAGCCCTTTGAGCTTATTGATGGAAGGATGGTTTTTAAAATGGCTGATACCAGGCATTCCAACGTTCAGGGAATTTTGAATGGGGAACTCTATCTCTATTTCAAGCAAAATCCCATCGGCAAAGTGTTGCCTCAACTCAGTCTGCGCCTTTGGCCTGAAAATAAGCATAATTTTCGCTTACCGGATATCGCGGTCTTCCTGAATGAAAACCTGCACGAAGAGGAGAAATATCAAACGCGGGGCCCGGATTTGGCAATCGAAATTGCCTCCGACGACGACATGGCCTCGGCGGTGTTTGCCAAGGCGAGATTGTATTTGGAAAAAGGCAGCCGGGTGGTGTGGGTCGTTTTTCCCACCGAAAAGAGAGTCACGATTATAACGCCGACGGAGTGGCGGTGGGAATCGGATACGTTGACGTGTCCGGAGATTTTGCCTGGATTTAGCATCGCGGTCGAGAAAATTTTCTCCTCGCCGGCACGCCAAGCTTCTTAATCATCTGTAACCCTCGGATTACGGGTGGACCACTACCCTGTCATGCCTGCCCTGTCGCAGGCCGGGGCTGGAAGCATCTTGTTACGATCAAGCACGGTGCTGGGTTGAAAAAGGATTCTTCCAGAATGACATTTTTCCCACTCGTGATTGAGGCATTACAATCATCTGCGCCGATATGTCTCCAATCAGATGTCGCTTACAAGAAGCATTCTGTTCGCGTATGGCGTCGCGGACAACGCTGATCGTGGCGCTCATTTTCCCCCTCCTCTTTCAACCAGTCTCACCGGCCTATTCTCAAGGCGACGAATATTCGCGGTTTGCCGAGGCGTATTTGCTGCGGCTGCAAAGCGTCACCGCGGAGACGTTGAGCAACGAATTTGAAAAAGAGTTTTTGCTCTTGTTGGATCAACGGGAAAAGCCATATTATGAAGCCTTGCCGTGGCCGGAACGCCGCACCTCCATCGCCCGCTATTGGCGGTTGCGCGACCCCGATCCCTTCACCCCCGGCAACGCCCGGCTCGAAGAGCATCTGCGCCGGCGTGACTATGCCCGCAAGAATTTCGGCATAGCGCAGCCGCCTTATTTCGATGATCGCGGCCAAATTTATCTCAAGTACGGCCGTCCGAAAATCCGCTATGTCGATGCCGGCTCTGCCATGCACGTCAACACCGAGCTGATGATCTTCCTGCCGGAAATGCAAATTACTAATCAACGTGGCCAGACTGATTCCGGCAGCTTCGAGCAAAGAGTCGATCCCGCCTGGGTTCTTAATACCGGAAAAGCCGTTAATTCTCTGCTCGTCCCCGGTAGAGTTTCCGTTCTCGAAAACGAGTCGTGGAATTACGAGCACATCGCTCCGGATTTGGTGTTCAATTTTGTGCGCGAGGGCGGACGTTTTCGCCTGGTCACGGATCTGCGCCAGGCGGTTACCGGCGGCAGGATGCGTGACCGCACCTTACAAACGGCAGCGCTTTATTTGCAACGGCAAAACCATTCCCCTGTTTATTTCAATCTGGCGCGCGATCTCGAGGATATCGGCCATCAAATGCGTGATTGGCCGGGTGAGTCACAATTGAGCCGGCTGGATAATACTTTACAGTTGGCATTGGACCGGAGCATTCGCACGGTCAAAGAGAGCATCAGAAAATCTCCTACCGAAGCTTTCGACCCCAAAGTTGCCGGGCCGGAACTGCCGTTCTTTGCGGACCTCGCACAATTCCGTGGCGAGCAAAATCTGACCCGCGTTGCCATCAGCATCGGCGTGGATCTCGGCGTAGCGAGTGCAACCGTTGATTCCGGCGGTTATCATCCCGCTACCGTGATCTATAGCTCCATCTTGAGCGATCACAACGGCGAGCCGATCTATAGCGCTGATAAGAAAAAGACCGTTCCGACAACGACTGCGGGAACAGCTTCGGTACTGGGATCGGTCGGTGTCTTGGAGATCGACTGCAACCCCGACCAATATCTCATGTTTTTACGTGCCGCAGAAGCAACTGGCCCTCGCCGCGGCATGGGCAAATTGCCGCTCTTGGTGCGTGATTTCAGCGGCGACCATCTGATGCTGAGCGACGTGCAGTTTTACATGCCGATTTCCGGCGGCGAACCCGATGCCGAAGCGGCTGAAGTGAAACTCCTTCCTTATCCCATTGCCACCGTGCTGAAATTCACGCCGCTCACGGTCTATTTTGAGATTTATAATCTATTGAAAATCGGCTTGAACAACGAATATCGTATTGATTACAACGTCACCGAAGCTCCCACCGGAAAAAGTCTTCTTCGTGCGATCACCAAGCCGTTTCGCAAAAACGACGACGTTTCGATCACGCTTTCCGAGATGCGCACCGTCACCCAACCCACGAGCCGCGAGTCGCTGACGCTCGATTTCGGCAGGCTGCGGCCGGGAGCATATAATTTAGAGGTCACGGTGAGTGCAGCACAAGACTCAAGCGTTTTCGCGATGGCGACCAAACCTTTCGTTTTGGAGGAGGAAAAGCACTGAAGCTCGTGCTATGCAAAATTCTGTTGCTTTTTGGTGAAAGATTTTGCATATTACAGCGCACGAAACGCCTGCTCAGGCAAACGGGATGTTGTCGTAAGCGCCGTAAAAACAGTTTTTTGTTTTGAAGTCCTTTTGCCATTAAGTTTTGTGGCAATCAATTTGCTTATCTCTTATCGGTTTATTAGGTCACGTTTCCTACCTTATCTTCGATTCGACATTGATCGGTATCTGTCTGCGAGATTCGGCATATTTGTGGATAGTCGCAGTATGACGTTTTTTGCATAAATTGCCATTGGTCAGCGATACACCTCGCCTTTGTTGAGCAAGCTTGACTGCGTTGGCTGTTCTTGATGATAGCTTTCGGCAGACCATCAGCTTCGCCGGACGAAACTGGCATGTCGTCCGCTCATCTTCGCACGTTCTGCCACCCCCTTGAGTTTCTTTAAAAAACTCCGTTTAACTAACCCAACCATGATCGTATTGCGTCAAGGTTGGTCGTCCACGTTTAACTCACGCAGGAGGAGGCAGTATGATCAGTAAAATGCTGTTCAGTGCTTTTGCCTGTATCGTGGTTATGTGCATGCCCATCTGGACGTTTGCTCAAGATGGCGCCACGATTACAGGTAAGGTGACCAGCGAAGCTGGCAGCCCCTTGGTTGGAGCTAACGTCATTCTCGTTGGCTTTAGCTTTGGGTCGGCCACCGATGCCGACGGAAACTACAGTTTCCGCGTGCCGGCAGACAAAGCCAATGGTCAAGTGGCAAGCCTTACGGCCAGGTATATCGGTTATCGGGCCAAATCCGTCCGAATCACTTTAAATGCGGGCGAGATCGCCCAAAACTTTTCACTGCCGGAAGACGTTTTGGGCTTGGGTGAGGTCATCGTCACCGGCTATGGCGAAACCACGAGCAAAGAAAAATTGGGCGTGACCATCGCCAAAATCGAGCCGCAGTTAATAACACAGGCCAATGAAGCCAACCTGGTTCATGCGTTGGCCGCACGAGTGCCCAATGTGGAAGTTACCGCCAGCAGTGGCGATCCGGGCTCGAGCTCATACATCCGGATTCGCGGCGCCCACTCCATCAGCGGCGGCACGCAACCTTTGTTCATCGTGGACGGCATCCCGATCAGCAACCAAACGTTTGGCAATACCCTCGGCGGCGCGGGAGCAGCGCAAAACCGCGCGGGTGACATCAACCCGGAAGATATCGCCTCGATGGAAATTTTGAAGGGCGCGGCAGCCTCCGCGGCTTACGGCTCGCGCGCGGCCAACGGCGTGGTTTTGATTACCACCAAGCGCGGTCAGCCTGGCAAGATCAATGTTTCGTACAAGACGGCGTATTCTTTTGACGAGCTCAATCGAAGAATTCCGTTGCAAGCACGCTTCGGTCAAGGCACTCGTGGGACGGCCAGCACTACCGAAGTCGCTTCTTTCGGGCCGGAGCTTGCGCCGGGCACGCCGGTTTTCAATCATTATGACGAGCTTTACGAAACCGGAAACCAATTCGAGAACGCGCTGACGGTTTCCGGCGGCAATGAATATACGACGTTCTTCCTCTCCACCGGACGCTTGATTCAAAATGGCATTACCATTGGCGATGCGGACTATAAACGCAACAATGTCCGTTTGAATGCCACCCAGCGTATTCTTAACAATCTTAGTGTGAGCGGGAATTTGTTTTATACCAACTCGCAGCAAGATCGTATTCAGATGGGTTCCAATACCGCCGGGTTGATGCTCGGCTCATTGCGCACGCCACCCAATTTTGACAATTCGCAATATCTGACGGCGCAAGGTTTTCACCGGTCCTATCGCGTGCAAAACCCCACAACGCTCGCGGGATCCCGCGGTTATGATAATCCTTTCTTTATCCTATTTAACCACACGGCCTATTCCAATGTGGATCGGCTTCTCGGCAATATCGACATCGATTATGATCCGCTGCCCTGGCTGAATGTGCACTACACGCTCGGCACCGATTTCTTCAATGACAACCGGCGCACCGTGTTGCCGCTTGGCAACTCCAGCGTTCCCAACGGGCAGGTCGCTCGCGAAGAGTATTTCAACCAAATTACCGACCACAATCTCGTGGTGCGGGCTTCCCGCCAACTGAACTCGAACATTGCGTATACCTTTTCGCTCGGGCAAAATTTGAACCGGGCGGATTTGCGTTCGTTCGAGGTGACGGGCGCTCAAATTACGGTGGACGGCTTTGATCAACTCGATGGCACGCTCTCCTACAC
>JBOHQZ010000356.1:0-6864 GCA_050732275.1 bacterium | reverse complement strand
TTACAGCAACGACGGCAATGGCGGGTTTAGTGAAATCAGCGCCAATTTAACCGGTCTTTGGAAAGGCGATGCGGCTTTCGGCGATATTGATGGCGACGATGATCTCGACGTGCTGATCACCGGCCTCGATATTAACGGCCAGCGCCAAACCAAGATTTACCGCAACGATTTGGGCAACACCCCGCCGCAACCGCCTGGCTTGCATCCGCGTCCTGGAATTCCCATCGTGCGGCCCAATTCGGTGCGATTCAGTTGGCTGCCCGGCTCTGACAGCGAAACGCCGCAGAATGGTCTCGCTTATGCCCTGCGTGTGGGAACTTATCCGGGTGGCGCGAACATTCTCGCGCCGCCCAGCCTTGCCAATGGCCGCCGCAAAATGGCCGGCTTGGAGCAAACCATTCGCGATACCACCTGGACGTTGAGCTTGCCGCCAGGCAGAATTCTCAAACCAGGGATTTATTATTGGAGCGTACAGACGATCGACGAGGCGTTTGCCGGCTCCGCTTTTTCCGCCGAACGAACTTTCGTGATCAACCCCAACTTGCGATATACTGACGACGCGCTCACGTTGGCGCCGCATCATCGCGGCGATTTCGATTTGGGAGATTACGACAACGATGGCGATCTCGATCTGCTGTTGACGGGCGAGCTGAGCTTTCCCATGGCGCCGCATACCGGTTTATATCGCAACGACGGCTTCAACGCGGGCGCCGGGTGGTCGTTCAACGAGGTTTCCACCGGCATGCCCGGCGTTGCGTATGGCGGCATCGCTTGGGGAGATTATGACGCTGATGGCGATCTCGACGTGGTGTTGACCGGCAGCACGGCCACGCGTTTTACTCCTCTCACCAAAATTTATCGCAACGATGCCGGCGCCTTCACCGACATCAACGCCCCGTTGACGCCGCTCGTGCTCGGCGATGCGGCGTGGGGAGATTTTGACAATGATGGCGATCTCGATCTGATCATCACCGGCACTGATTCTACCGGCTCGGAAGCAAATGCCGCCACCAAGCTCTATCGCAACGATGGCCATGATCGCTTTGCAGAAATGCCTGCCGGATCGTCGCCCAATCCCGGCTTCACTATTCCCGGCGTGTCGCGCAGCAGCTTGGCTTGGTCGGATTATGACGCCGACGGCGATCTCGATCTCTTGCTCACCGGACGGCGCAGAAACGGCGGCCTCGTGCAGGATATAACGCGCCTTTATCGCAATGACGGCACGGCTTTCGCAAGTGGGCAAAATTATTGGAAGTTCATCGACATCAACGCCGGCCTACCAGGCTTTAATGTGGATCAATTCGACCAGCGCGCGAGCGTGAGCTGGGGCGATTATGACGCCGACGGCGATCCTGATCTGCTGCTGTTTGGCAAGCTCGATCCAGGCGATTTTTCTTTGAAGCCAAAAGTCTTTCGCAACGACGGACCCTCGGGCAACAACTGGCGCTTCACTGAAATTCAAACGCCGGACTTGTTGGAGTATTTCTCGGTTCGGCCGCAAGCGTGGAGCGCGGCCTGGGGTGATTACGATCATGACGGCGATCTCGACGCGCTCTTGTCGAGGTGGGACGTTATCTTGACCGCACCAGGCTTTGAAACGGTTTTTGGCGCCAGTGAGATTTACGAGAATATCAATGGCGATTTTTATGATCGCGTCTGGCTGGAAACAACGCATCAAGAACAACCTACCGGCATCGGCGGCAGCGCCATCTTCGCGGATTTTGATGGCAATCACCGCCTCGATGTTTTGGCCATGGGCTATTTGGACGGCGGCATTTCCACGCCTTTCACGTATCGCATTTTCCGCGACACCGGGCCGGGCAACAACAATCCGCCTGCTGCGCCAAGCGGGCTGTCACAAACCATCAGCGGCGACACGATCACTTTTCATTGGAACGCGACGAATGACGATCACACGTCTCGCAACGGCTTGACTTACAATCTGCACATACAGCGCTCGAATGCCGGGCCGGGCGTCATGCCTTCGATGTCTGATCCCAGCACCGGTTATCGCCGCGTCGTGCGCTCCGGCAACGCCGGCAGCCGCACGAGCTGGTCGATTCAAAATCCTCCGCCGGGCAACTACACGTGGGGCGTGCAGGCCATCGACCATGAGTTCATCGGTTCTCCCTTCACGATGGGAAATTTTATTCAGCCGCTGGGGCGAAATAGAACACTGTTGCCGGGCTTTTGGTATAGCGATGCCGAGTGGGCCGACTATGACAACGACGGCGATTTGGATGTGGCGCTGATGGGCCAACATCAATCGGCGGCGCCGGCCAATATGACGAAAGTCTTGCGCAACGATGGCGCTGATAATTTCGGCAATCCAATTTTCACCGATATCAATGCCCCGCTCATCGGCGCGCGGCTCGGCTCCATTGCCTGGGGAGATTATGACAATGATCATTATCCGGACTTGCTGCTCACCGGAACTATCGAAAGCCAGCCCTTGCGCCTCAGCAAGCTCTATCACAACAACCAGGGCAGCTCTTTCACGGAAGTAGCGCTTGGCCTTCCGGGAGTGAAGTTCGGCGGCGGCGAATGGGGCGATTACGATCTCGACGGCGATTTGGATTTTATTTTGTTCGGCGACACCGAGGGGCAGCGCGGTTACACGCAGTTGTTTCGGAATGATGGCGCTGGCGGTCCGGCGGGCTGGCGATTTACTCCTGATACGCTGCAAACGCAATCCTTGTTAGTTGAGGGTGGCCCGGTTCGTCTCTCCTCCGGCGCGGTGGCTTGGGGGGATTGCGATAACGATGGCGATCTCGACTTGCTGATGGTCGGAACGCATGCCGGCAGCCAACAAATTTCCACCGTCTTTTTAAATGAAGGGTTGTTTGCCAATCTTCATTCGAATTTGGAACCGCTGGCCGGCATTTTTGTAAACGCCGCCTGGGGCGATTATGACAACGATGGCGATCTCGATATTCTCTTGAAAGGCATGAGCAACAATGTCGGTGTTGGGCCGATCAGCAAAATTTATCGCAATGATGGCAATGTCTTCAGCGCCGCCGCCATTTTGGAGTATCGCTACCAAGGCGGCGCGGCTTGGGGAGATTACGATAACGACGGCGATTTGGATGTGGTCACCAACGGTCGCACGCTCCATTTGACGCCGCCGTTGTACCCGCTCATTTATCGCAATGACCAACAGGCTTTCGTGCGCGATACGGTTGCCGCCGCAATTTTGCGGGACAATGATCGGTGGAATGGCACCGGCTTTGGCGATGTGGCCTGGGCAGATTATGACAATGACCATGATCTCGATTTGCTGGCCGCCGGCTGGTTTGAGGTTGCTTTCAACCGCACTGCGCCGGCAACGTTTATTTACGAAAACGGCCACGCGCCCGGCCAAGCCAACACGCCGCCGACAACTCCCACGAACTTGCGCGCCATCGCCAGTGAGGCGACGATCATGACTTTGATATGGAATGCGGCCACGGATCAACAAACACCGGCAGCCGGTCTCACTTACAATTTGCGCGTCGGCACCACGCCCGGCGGCGCGGAAATCATCTCGCCGCATTCACGGCCCGATGGTTATCGCCAACTGGCGCAGTTGGGCAACACCAACCACGCCACGCAACGGCCCCTCCTGCGGCTGACGCCGGGGCGAACGTATTATTGGAGCGTGCAGGCAGTGGATCACAATTTCGCCGGATCGCCCTTTGCGCCGGAGCAGCAATTTGTCGCCGGTGTTTCAACCTCGGTGCATGAGCCTGCCAACGCGTTGCCAAAAGCCTACAGCCTCAGCCAGAATTGGCCGAATCCATTTAATCCGGTGACCAGTGTTCAGTATGCAGTGATCAGTGAACAGTTTGTGAGTTTGAAAGTGTATGATGTGATGGGGAAGGAAGTGGCTACTTTATTAAATGCGAAGCAACCAGCAGGATATTATCGCGTGACCTTCGATGGCCGCGGCCTCGCGAGCGGAGTTTATCTCCTCCACTTGCGCGCCGGAAGTTTCGTTGCAACGCGAAAAATGTTGCTCACCAAATAAGTTCAACCGTCCGGACGGTTACTTGAACTGGCGTGCTAAAATAACTCATCCCCTAAATCCCCTTCTCTTAAAAAGAGAAGGGGACTTTCAGAGCCTCGAACCAGCGTTCCCCCTTCTCTTCCTAAATCCCTCAAACAATCGCCATTTTCAATAATGACAGCAGAAACCATCTCCGCGGCGCTGGTGTTGCCGGCATCGGCCAGTTTTTGAAAGCGCTGTTGCGCCTCGGCCAATGGCGACAATGCAGCCTCGGCCGCGCCGCCCATTTTGAGCACTCGACCGAGTTTGAAATGTGCCCAAGCAATGTGGTAATCTGCACCCGAATATGCATTTTCACCAGCATCAAGGCACTTCTGCAGCAGTGCTGCGGTTGTTTTGTAAGCTGCTTGAATGTTGCCACTTTCTCGCAGCCGATCTATATTGCTGCTTTCAGTCAAGAATCGCGCATGGCTCCAGCCGCCAAGTTTCTGGCTGGCTTGCTCGCGCACGGCCACCACCCGCGCCATGACCTGCGGCCGGCCGAGGTGTTGGAGTAGGGTTTCCATGTCGCTGGTTGAGCCGACCACGTCTTCCGGTTCCAAGTTCTCCTGCCCCCAATCGAGTAGGGCCATCAGGTTGGGCATTTCCAGAAGGGTGAGCTGCGCCGAGATTTCAGTGTTTTTGAAACGTTCTTCATGCAAATAATTCAACAACTGCTGCATGCCCTCGGCCCAGCGGCTGCGCGCTTGAGCTTTTTCGGTCTCATTCATTTGTCCCAACAAATAGGGCGCTAAGGCTGGGTCGAGGCGCAGGTGGCCGCCGTAGTTCAAAAGTTGGGCGAGGCCAACATCAACCAGCCCAGCCGCAATTATTTTTACTCTTTCGGCATCAACTTCTAATGTCTTCGACAAAACAAAAAGATGCGCTCCGCCATGAAAAAGACCCAGCGGTTTAATCTGCTCTCGCATCTCTGCCGGCAAACGGCGCAAGGAAAGCTCAACACTGGCATAGAGCGAGTTCTCGCGCTGGCCCGGGTGCTTTTGTTCCAACTCCGTCATCAGACGGTGCAAGTTGGCGGTGGTGCTGCGCACCCCTTGTCGCGCCACTTCCTGAGCCAGCAACACCAAGGCGCGGGCGTGGCAATTCACCGCTTCCACCAAGTCAATAATCTCCTGCGGTGTGCTGCCCGGGTCGCTGGCCTTGGGCTGCAAGCCTTCTTCTTTCATCACACTGCTCACCAACTCAATGGCGTCGTTGCGGTCGAGCGGGCCGAGCACGATCTCGCGCAGCTTGTGGTTAAACGGTGCGGGCAGCGCTTCGCGGCTGGTAAACACGAGCCGCGTTGCTGGGTGGGCAGTCAAAAGCTTTTGGCAGAGAGCAAATAATTCATCTACTGGTGCTGCGGCTGCAGGCGCAACGCCGCTTGAATCGGGCAGAATGCTTTCCAAATTATCCAGCACAATAATCGTGGCCGCATCTTGCAGGCTACGTTCCACCGGCTGCAAAGCTTCGTTTAAATTTTTGTATTGGGCCACGGAATAGTTCGCGGCTTCCGGCAGCAGTTGGCGCCCCAAACTGTCGAGCACCGCGCGCGCGTCATGCACGTTTTCCAAACTCACAAACGCGGCGTGGCCAAAACGTTTGCTAGCCACGAGCCAGCGCGCTAATTCCACTGCCAGTGTGGTTTTGCCGGCCCCGCCCTGGCCGCGAACGACAGCGTAATTTTGGTCATGCAGCAATCGCTCCAACGCCAGCAACTGCCGGCTGCGGCCATGAAATTTGTGTGGCGGCGTTTCCGGCAGGCTTCCCAAACTCAGTTGCCGCTGCTGCGCCTGCAAGTGCTGCACCCTTTCCACTGGCAAACTGGTGACGAGCTGCGGGTCTTGCTCTTCCTGATAAAGCACCGGCACAAACCAATCGTGCAAGTGCAGCTCGCCCGCGCCCATGATCTTGCCGCGCCACGTGTCGCCCGCGAGCGCTTCCTGGCCGGCGAGCATGGCCTGTCCGATGCGGCTGCCGCTGGCGAGCTTGCGATAAAACGCCTCCACGAAGCGCCGCGCGGTTTCCACCAACACGCTGTGGCTCATGGCCACCACCGAGGCCACGCCCTGTTCCAGCAATTTGGCCGCCACCGAAGCGGTCGGGTCCGCCTCCACTTTGGCGCTTTGGCAGGCTTCCAAAAAAATCAGGGGAATGCGGTAGTCGCGCAGATCGCTGGTCAGATCGTGGGCATGCACCAGTTGCATAGCCCGGTGGCCGAGCTTGTCGCGGTCTTTGGGGTCTTCAAAGCACAGCGCGCCCAATCCATGCTCGCGGTCGTAAAGGCCGTGGCCGTCGAAATGCAAAACGTCATAAGATTGGTTGGCGTCTCTGGCGCGTTGCAGTTCTTGCCGCAAGGCTGAGAGCGTGGACGGTGTGAGCACGGTCAACGTCGCTAATTCGCCCAAGCGTTCCACTGCCTCCACCAACGGCTTGGCGCTGACGCGATGATCGATGTAGGTGGTGGATTCATCTTCCGGTCGCGGACTGACCAGCAGAATGCGAATCGGCAGGCTGGTGGGGCGCACCTCCTGCGGCGCGCGGTTGGGCAAGCGCCGGCGCACTGCCACCGCATGTTTGCCGCGAAACAGATAGCCAGCGCCATCGTGGAGCAACTCCCACGGGAGCGCGAGCATGCTGCTCGCCGCTTCCAATGTCGCCTTGCGGGTTTCATCATCCGCGTTGGATGGCGGATCGCTATCGACCAACACCGAGAAGCGGCGTTCCGTGCCATCCGCCTTTTTCTTCCAAGCATTGAGCGCTTCGGCTGCAACCGTGTCACTCAACGCGGCTTTGTACAAATCTTGTCCCCACTGTGGCAGTTGCTTCTCAATGCGTTC
>JBOHQZ010000355.1:0-6866 GCA_050732275.1 bacterium | reverse complement strand
ATGATATCGTCTTGATGGGCCGCCGCACGTATGAATTTGGCTTTCAGTACGGCGTGACCAATCCTTATCCGTGGATGAGGCAGTATGTTCTCTCCCGCACGATGAAGGAAAGTCCCGACCCGCAGGTCACACTCGTCGCGGAAAACATCATTGACTTCGTGCGCGAATTGAAAAACGAGACCGGTAAAGATATTTATCTTTGCGGCGGCGCGGCCTTGGCCGCAACACTTTTGGCTGAGGGTTTGATTGACGTGATCATCCTGAAGCTCAATCCCATCTTATTCGGCTCCGGCCTGCCACTCTTCTCACAAGTGATCAAGCAGACGGCGCTGGAACTCATCGCTAACAAGATTTATGCGAACGCGTCGTTCTGCTGCATTATCGCGTGAAGCATTGAAACCTTTGGGATGATTTGTGAAGCGACTGCCAAAAGAGCAAAAAAATTTGGCTCACGGAAATGGAACGGCTCACGGGAAAAAATTCAGTGAGAGTTCTTATTCCGTGAGCGATATTCTTTTGGCTCCTACTCGTCGGCTTATGCTCATAAAACGCAAAACGTAATGCGTAATTATTTTGCATCACGCATTACGTTTTACTCTTCAAGTTTTACCTCTCACATTCTACTTCCAATTAGCCCAATTGACCCCACGGGCGTAGCCTCGGACGTCGGACTTTCTACCTCGGACTTATTTCATTAAAATCATCCGCTGCACCCGCGTCACCTCGCCCGCTTTTAACACCGCGAAGTATGTTCCGCTCGGCAGCTTCGCCGCCTTGAACGTGACGCGATGCTCGCCCGCCTCTTGATAACGGTTGACCAATGTCGCCACTTCCTGGCCGGTGATATTGATGACCTTCAGCGTGACGTTCGCGCCTTCCGGCAAAACGTACGCAATCGTCGTGGCGGGATTGAAGGGGTTCGGATAATTAGAAAATAACGTCATCGCCTGCGGCGCCGAGTTTGGCGCGCTCAATGACGGCGCGGCGCTGCTGCCATCGGTGACGACAAACTCGTAAACCACATAACGCGCCGAGTTGCGCACGGTCATGTATAAGCGCACATAACGCGCTGTTTGCGGCGCAAAAGTGACGTCATCAACGCCACCATCGCCCGTAGTCGTGCTATAAACGGACGACCAATTCCCATTGTCGTTGGAAACTTGCAGCTCGTAGCTTTTCGCATGGTTGCCGCTGATCGACCACTGCATAATGATGCGGCTGAAGTTTTGTGGCGACTGCAAGTCAACGCTCCACCATTGCGTTTGCGAGACGCCGCTTTGCGTCAGATCAACGCTCGACCAGAACGTGGCGCTCCAGTCGTTGTCCACCGCCTTGTCAGCGCTGTATGTCGACAACGTGCTCGTCGCCGTCGCCGGTTTATTGAGCGCGAGATTGGCGCCGATGAACGTGTGGGTCAGCGTTTCGTTCGAATAATTCGAATGGCCGCCGGCATTGTAAGCGCGAATCCGGTAAATGTATTCCGTATTCTCAGTCAAACCCGTATTGGAATAACTCGTCACATTCGACCCAACGGTGGCAATCTGCGCGTAAGTTCCCGTCGTGCCGATTTTGCGCTCGATCTTAAAACCGTCTTCGCTGGTCGAATTATCCGTCCAAGCGAGATCGATCTGCGCCGTCGTCACCACGGTTGCGGTCAACGCCGGTGTTGCCAGCGTGGTATTGCTCACTTCATTTGTATACGCCGAGGTGCCATCGGCATTGTAAGCGCGGACGCGATGGAAATATGTCGTATTCTCAGATAAGCCGCCGATAGTGGACTGCTTGACATTCATCGCGGTAAAGCCGATTTCCACATAGTTTCCGGCGCCGGTTTTGCGTTCAATCTTGAAGCCGGTTTCGTTGTTGGAATTATCCGTCCAGTCCAACGTGATGAACGTTCCCGAAATGCTCGCCGTCAAACCGGTTGGCGCTGCCGGTGTGCCGAATTTGGGCTTGGCATTCGCTGTGTTGGAATAATTCGAATTGCCGCCGGCATTGTAAGCGCGGACGCGATAGTAATACTGCGTGTTATTCACCAAACCGGTATTGGAGTAGCTCGTCACGTTCGCAGCGACCGTCGCAATCTGTGCATAATTTCCGCTGCCGCCGGTTTTGCGCTCGATCTTAAAACCGGTTTCATTGTTTGCGTTGTCCGTCCACGCGAGATTGATCTGAACGCTGCTCACGCCGGTGGCCGTCAAATTCGTCGGCGCCGCCGGCGGGTTCGGCAACGTTGTTGCATTGGCTTCCGCAGTGTAAGCGGAATGGGCGCCGGCATTGTACGCGCGGACGCGATAATAATATTGCGTCCCCGCCGTCAAACCGGTATTGGAATAATTCGTGACATTCGCCGCGACGATGGCGATCTCCGCATACGTTCCCGCTGCACCTGTTTTGCGTTCAATTTTAAAACCGCTTTCATTAGCCGAGCTATCCGCCCACGCGAGATTGATTTGTGTTTGGCTAATGGTCGAGGCGGTTAAATTGCCAGGCGCTTTGGGCGGCGCCATCGGCGTGGTCGCGCTGACTTCATTTGTATAAGCAGAATAGCCGTCAACGTTATACGCGCGCACCCGATAGAAATACTCCGTATTCTCTGATAAGCCGGCATTGTAAAAAATCGCCGAGGAAGTCGAAGCAATTTCCGCATAAGTTCCCGCCGCGCCGATTTTGCGCTCGATCTTGAAGCTGGTTTCATAATTCGAATTGTCCGTCCAAGCGAGATTGATCTGCGCGCTGTTCACCGCGGTGGCCGTTAAACCGCTAGGCGCCGTTGGCAGCGGCAAGTTGGCGCCGTCATATACTTCCACTTCATAAACCCGATAATAACTTGCGGTGGCGCTCATGGGGGACGTCATATACAAGCGCACGTAACGCGCGGTTTGCTCGGGAAAACCGAAGTAATCCGTGCCGCCGTTCGCCGCGTTATCGCTATAAACCGTCGTCCAATTCACGTCGTCATTGGAGACGTGAATCTCATAGCTTTTGGCGAAATAGACCAGCCACTTGACTGCCACGCGATTGAAAGTTTGCGGCGTTTCCAGATCGATGCGCAACCATTGCGTCACGCCGGCATCGAGCAAATGGGCGCTCATCCAATTAGAGCTCCGGTTGCCGTCAACAATCTTGCCGGAATGCACCACACTGTCGATGGTGCTTGAAGCCAGCACCGGCTTGCCGTAAGCCAAATTGACACCAAGAAAAGGAAATCCCGCCGCGATACTCGAATAGCTCGAATACCCCGCCGCGTTATTCGCGCGCACGCGATAATAATACAGCACGTCGGTTGACAATCCATCGTCGGTATAACTCGTCACATTCGCGCCCACCGTCGCAATTTCTATGTAAGCGCCGGCCACGCCGATTCTGCGCTCGATTTTGGTCTCCGCTTCGGTGAGTGAATTATCCGTCCACGCCAGATTGAGTTGCGTGGTGCTCGCGGCCATCACCGCCAAGTTGCTCGGGACTTTTGGCGGCGCCAGCGCTGTGGTCGCCTCGGCTTCGTTGGAATAAGCCGAAACACCGTCCACGTTGTAAGCGCTGATTCGATAAAAATACGCCGTATTATCGACGAGACCGGTATCGGCAAAAGAGGTCGCATTGGCGGCTGCAATCGCAACCTCGGCATAGGTTCCGGCAGCGCCGATTTTGCGTTCGATCTTAAAACCGCTTTCGCTACTGGCGTTATCCGTCCACGCCAGATCGATCTGGCTGCTGCCGGCGGCGCTGGCCGTCAAATTACTCGGCGCAACCGGCAGACTGGCTTGTGTCGTGACATTCACTTCGTTGGAATAATTCGAATCACCCTCGCCGTTGTAGGCGCGCACGCGATAAAAATATTCCGTGTTGATCGACAAACCCGCATCGATGAAATTGGTAATATTGATGCCGATCGTCGCAATCTCGGCATAAACGCCGCCGGCAATTTTGCGCTCGATCTTGAAACCGATCTCGTTATCGGCGTGATCCGCCCACGCGAGACTAACCTCGGCGCTGCTCATTCCCGTGATCGTGAGATCACTCGGCGCTGCCGGCGCCGCCGGCTCGATCATGCTGGCTTCAAACATGCCGCGACCGTGCGTCGCCGCGCGAATCTTGCGCGTGGCCGGATGAATTTCGAGTTCCTCGACATCAACGTTGGGCAAGCCGGTATTCCAGCCGTTCCACGTCGCGCCGGCATCCACCGAAACGTAAACGCCGAGATCGGTGCCGATGTACACGACTTCCGGATGCGCCGGATCGATGACGATAGTGTTGCACGGCACATTGGGTAAATTGTTCGTCACATTTTGCCAAGAGGCGCCGCCGGCGGTCGTTTTGAAAACATGGTCGTTTGCCGTCCAAGCGCGCTTTACGCAATAGAGTGTTTGCGCGTCGTTGGGATGAACGGCCATCGCCCAGATGGAAGAGCCGCTTAAAATTTTCGCAAAACTTCCGCCGCCATTCGTGCTCTTGTAAATAGCGCTGGAGCCGGCGACGTAAATCGTTTGGTTATCGCTCGGCGCTACGCGAATGTCGTTGGACAAGGTCTCCACCGCGTCAAACAACAGCGACCAGCTTCCGGCGCCATCGGAAGTTTTATAAAGATTGCTGTTGCTGATCGTGTACAGCACGTTCGGATTGCCCGGATCCATCTCCACCGGCGTGATCCACGGGCCGCCCGAGAGACCGTTATTAGCTGTAACCCAATTCAAACCGCCGTTCGTGCTCTTATAATGAGAGCCGCTTTGGATTTCGGCATAAATAATATTTGAATTGGTGTAATCAAAAATCACTTCACCGCCGTCCGCGCCGAGGCGTTTCGTCCACGCCGTTGAGCCGTTGTATTCATTCGTGCCGTTATCCTGCGTGCCGCCCATCAAGCGGTTGGGATTATTAAAATCATTTCCCATTTTGTAAATTTGCATCGTGACCAAACCGTTGTTGAGATCGGTCCACGAGCTGCCGCCATTGGTGGATTTATACACGCCGCCGTCATTGCCGACATACAGCGCGCCGGCGTTGAACGCAATCGCGTGAAAATCAACGTGAATGCTGGTGGTAACGTTGGTCCACGTCACGCCGCCATTCGTCGATTTGTACATGTAAAGCCCGCCCGAATACACGATATCCGGATTGGCCGGATCGACCGCAATAACATTGTTGTACCAACCCTGGGAGCCGTAATGATTCGGCGAAGTGGATTGCAGCGTCCAATTATTCCCGCCGTCGCTCGTGCGATAAATGCCGAGCAGCGCCGAGTCGCTCGCTTTGGAAAAACCGGCATAAACGACGTTCGGATTCGAGGGGCTAATGCTCAAGCTAATGCGTCCGGTCGTGGTGGCATCCAGCGGCAAACCACTCGTGAGCTTCGTCCATGTCACGCCGTTGTCGGAGGATTTATAAACGCCGTTGTTGCTGCTGTTATACGAATAGAGCGCAGCAAAAAGAATGTTGGAATTGGTGGGATTGATCACGATATCATAAGTGTTGCGGCCGCTGGCAAGATTAAGCTGCTGCGTCCAGGTCGAGCCGCCATCGCTAGTGCGATAAATGCCGTCACTCGTGGCCGCGACCAGCACTTCGGGATTGCCCGGATCGATCACCATCTCGTAAATGCTCATCGCAGCAGAAAGCTGCCAGCTCAATCCGGTTTGCGTCCACGTGGCGCCGCCGTCGATGGATTTGAGCACGCCGACGCCGTCGCCCGCATATCCGAAGTGGTCGCCGGTGCCGATATAAATGATATTCGAATTGGTTGGATGCACGACGACGCAACTGACCGAGAGCGAGGGCAGTTGATCGTTCATCGGCGTCCAACTGCTGCCGCCGTCGGTGCTGCGCCAAACGCCGCCGGCCGCCGTGCCGGCCCAAATGACGTTCGGGTTATTCGGATCGAAAGCAAGATCCGGAATGCGTCCGGCGATATTGTTTGGCCCGATCGACATCCAGTTCGCCGCTTGCACAGCGGAATTTTTGCGCAAGCCGGTGACGCGCTGTTGTTCGATGAACGCATTCCAGCGCGCGCCGACCGGATAATTGCCGTTCTCATCCAAACGCGATTCTAAAAACCACTCCAAACGGCGAAACGGTTTGACGCCGCTGCCTTTGCGATTATTGACCGAGTCCGGCCGGCTCGCCAAATAAGCATTGTAGTCGCTCAGGATTTTTTTGAGATTGACTTGTTTCTCCTGCACTTTTTTAAGCTGTGCCGAAGCCGTGAACGATATGCCCAGGAGCAATGCCAAAGAGATGAGTAACCTGTTGGGTCTCATAACGTCCTGTACCTTTCAGTAAGTTGATGAATTTCGCGCCGGTTACATTGGCGCAATTTTTTTGTTGAGGCCAAACGTAATTCGTAAAGCGTAAAACGTGAATCTTACGCATTACGTTTTACGCATTTGACCTGACTTTAAAACCCTCACGAAAAGCGTTCCGCTCCTGTGCAGCCTTCCCTTGATCGTTGCGAAGATGATTTGAATAAAAAATAAAACCCGCAGTCAATTTAAGGATTCAACGGAGAGATTGCAATTCCACGAAGGTGGGACAGCCTGTCACATGAAGATGGGACAGGGGAAGGAGTGATTAGAAATTAAGCGCCAAAAAGTTAGAATAGAATTCCTACGGACGAAATCTGAAAATTTTATGGCAAAACAATTGAGCGCAATTAGTTGTTGACATTTTCAGAAAATCTGGCTATATTGTGGCCAGAATGAGATACGAAATTATTTTGGCTCCCGAAGCCGAAGATGATCTCAAGCACCTTGCTGCCGGAGATCGTTCAACGATTCGCGAGGCTATTAAAACGCATTTACGATACGAGCCTAAAAAGATCAGTAAGAGCCGAATAAAGCGTTTACGCGGCGTCAGTCGCCCAGAATATCGAT
>JBOHQZ010000354.1:0-6866 GCA_050732275.1 bacterium | reverse complement strand
AGTATCTTGACACAAGTTTTTAGATAAAGTTCAGCGCGGTGGATCGAAAAGCGCGCCGTTTGGAGTCATTAGAATAGTCGTCGCGGCAGAGGTACGTCTATTTGATGGCGTATATCGGAAAATTTTGTAATTTTCGTGCAAAATTCAGGTAGTATGAAGTGATTTTCTATCTCAAAGAGTTCGCTGACGAACTATTCGACCGCACCGCCATCGACTTTCGCATTGTCGGGTTGACGCCCGCGCTGGAGCAGATAAAACTTTCCGCCGAGGCCAAACGCCATTTGACGCTTCTGTTCAAAGAAGGCATGACCAACATCCTTAAGCATGCGGAATGCCGGAACGCCACATTGCAAGTGGAAGTTGCCAACGAGCAGGTGCAAATCACTCTGGCGGATGACGGCAAAGGCTGCAATGGCAATATGAATGGCAACGGGCACGGCTTGAAGAACATGCGCGAGCGCGCGGAAAAGCTGCAAGGTTTTTTGCGAGTGGATTTTCATTCCGGCGAAGGCGCTAAAATTCAATTGATCACCAAAGTAAACTCCGGTGAGGTTTCGCCTCAACAGAATAAAAAAAATACATGACTATCCAATGAAGCTTCGCCTCAAACCCCATGGGCGCAGCCGACAAATGAATAAAGCAAAACTAACCCCAACGGATAGAAACAACGCAACTGATAACAGCTCTTTTATTCGTTGCGTTGTTTCTGTTGGGAAAACCTGCTCTGCCATTTTGTATTCTACCATGTTTGATCCAAATCTCATCAGCGTCGCCATCGTTGAAGATGACGATGAATTTCGCGAAGGGCTGGCCTCTCTCATTGACGAGAGCGAGGGCTTTTGTTGTGTGGGCGCCTATCGCGATTGTGAGGCCGCTCTGACCGGCCTCGCCAAAGAAAAACCGGATGTGGTTTTGATGGACATTCAATTGCCTGGAATGTCGGGCATTGCCGGCGTGGAACGGCTCAAGAAATTGCAGCCGGCAACGGATGTCATCATGCTGACGATTCATAAAGACGATGAGCTGGTGTTCTCCTCGCTCTGCGCCGGCGCGACCGGTTACTTGGTCAAAACCACCAAACCCGCGAAGATTTTAGAGGCCATTCGCGACGTGTGCGAAGGGGGTGCGCCGATGAGCTCGAACATCGCGCGGATGATCGTCGGCTCATTTCGCCGCACCACGCAATCGCCGCTGTCGCCGCGCGAGAAAGAAGTTTTGGTGGAATTGTGCAAAGGCCACAGCTACAAAATGATCGCCGATGCGCTCTTTATCGGTGAACGCACCGTGAACTTTCACATCAAAAATATTTATCAAAAACTGCAGGTTCATTCCAAATCCGAAGCCGTCGTGAAAGCTTTGCGCGAAAAGCTGGTTTAGATAAAAATGACGTATTGACAACGACGAACCATCACCTCTCCACAATACCATCCTGCCCGATATTTTAATCTCCGCTTCATTTCACACGATTACAAAACCCCTAGTTTTAGTAGTATCGGCCCAAAGCGCGATTGAATATATTATATTCGGTTTAATGCGCTTGACATGCTGTTGGGATAGAATTGCCAAGCCCGAAGCTGAGTGAATATTAAAAGAGACAGTTTAAATAATACAACGTTAAATTGAGTACCGAAGTTTTTTATGCGTGGCTTGAAAAGTCCCGAAAGGGACGAAATGACAATAGCCCAGAGATTTATCTCTGGGGATGGCTTAAGGTTGTAGTAATAGTTTATGCATTTTTCCACCAACCTTTCGGAGGAGTAATGCAGCATTTGTGCGCAGCTTTGTTCCTATTAACCGCCGCGCTGCCACTTTTTGCCCAGAATTTTTGGGAACAAACCCCAGGCCCGTTTAGCGGCAATGTTTATTCTTTGGCGATCGACAACAGCGGCCGAATTTTCGCAGGGACAAATGGCGGCGTCTTTCGCTCGATCGACAATGGAGAAAATTGGACAAAAACCATTGCGGGCATGACGACAACCACGGCGGCCTTCTGTGTTGCGATCAGCCCGAATGGCAGCCTCTTCGCCGGCACCGATGCCGAGGGCATCTATCGCTCGACTGATAATGGCAATCAATGGACGCGCATCAATTCCGGCTTGTCGAATCTCGACGTGCGCTGCTTTGCGATCAATGCCAATGGCGATATTTTTGGGGGCACGAGAGGGGGAGGTATTTATCGTTCGACGAACAACGGTAACTCTTGGACCCAAATTAATGCGGGGTTGACGAATACGGAAATTTTCACGCTTGCCATCAATGCCAGCGGACAAATTTTTGCGGGCACCGGTGGAGGCGCATTTCGCTCAACCAACAATGGCAGCAATTGGACGGCAATCAATTCCGGGTTGACTAATCTCACCGTCTTCACGCTGGCGATGCATCCCAACGGAAATGTTTATGCCGGAACGTTTGGCGGCGGTATGTTTCGATCAACGAACAATGGCAGCAATTGGTCGGCGATCAACTCCGGCTTGGCCGACAACAATATTCTCGCGCTGCGCAGCGCTGTGAGCGGCGATATTCTCGCCGGAACGGTCAGCGGAGTCTTTCGCTCGACAGATGCCGGCAATACTTGGACACCAGGCAATACCGATTTTTTGAATGTCAACATCCTAGCGCTGGCAATAACCTCAAACGAGCATATTTTTGCCGGAACCGGTAGTGGCGTGTTTCGTTCGACCGATCACGCGAGCAGTTGGGTGCCCGCGAATCATGGCTTCGCGGCCTCCGCCATTCTGTCGATGTTTGCAGATACCGGCGGAGAGATTTTCGCCGGAACCGATAACAGCGGCGTCTATCGCTCTTCAGACAACGGCAACAGTTGGACACATGCGCTTGCCAACGAATTCATCACGGCATTTGGAAAACATTCGAGTGGAGATATTTTAACAGTGACCGCTTCAGCCATTTACCGTTCAAACGACCATGGCGAGCATTGGACGAGAATCAATGCGCCGGCGGCGCTAAATCACACGATGTCACTGACCATCAATGCCAGCGGGCACATTTTTATCAGGACGTTTTTTGACGGCGTCTATCGCACCACCGACAACGGGAATACCTGGGCGCAGATCAACACCGGCTTGGCGAATATGACCATCAATGAACTCGCCGTAAACGCTGCGGGAAATATTTTTGCCGGAACCGACGGCGGAGGAATTTATCGCTCAACCAATAACGGCAACAGTTGGGCGCAGGCGAATACGGGAATAACCAACGGCGGCGTTCAAGCTTTGCTCATCAATAGCAACGGCGATATTTTTGCGGGCACGCGCGGCGGCATTTTTCGCTCAACCAACAACGGCAACAATTGGACAGCAATCAATTCCGGTTTGAGCAGCTTGAACATCTATTCATTTGCGCTCAATGCCAACAACGAAATTTTTGCCGGCACGCGCGATGGCGGCGTTTTTCGCTCGACCAATAACGGCGATTCCTGGGCTCTTATGAATTCCGGTTTGACCAACACCCGAGTTTGGTCTCTTGCCGTGAGCACGAATGGATTTCTTTTTGCCGGAACCAATGCCGGCGTATTCAAAAGCGCGCAGCCGACAACTGCCGTTAAAGAAACAATACATGATTTCCCTGCTTCTTTTTCTTTAGAACAAAACTACCCCAATCCCTTTTGGAGCGGAGCGACATCCCTCGCTCCGAGCGGGGGAAAACCTCAAACAACGATTTCTTTCATTCTGCCGAGTTCCCAAAAGGTGGTGCTAAAAGTGTGCAACGCTTTGGGCATGGAAGTCGCGACGCTCTTACAGGAAGCGCGGCCTGCCGGCAGAAATGTGGTGCCATTTGATGCCGCTAATTTAGCAAGCGGGATTTATTTTTATGAATTGCGTGCCGGAGAATTTTTCCAGCGAAAGAAAATGTTGTTGGTGCGATAATGTAGCGCAGACATCCTGTCTGCAATTGGACATATGCAGGCTGGAAGCCTGCGCTACATCATTTTCAATTTTAAAATCTAGAAATGCCATGATGACACCAAAAGTTTCGGTAACGAAGCAGCGGACAATTCTGCTCACTTCACTCTCTTACTCAAAATGAAATCTCAACAACTCAACACAACGTCGCCCGCCATTTCTTTTGTTCTCTTTTTATTGCTTTTGATTGGAGCAACTCTCCAACTGCGATGCAAAGTCGCAAATACGGAACCTGAACCGCCGATTCAGCAAGATCTAAATTCGTCGTTCAAAGGAATAGGTGATCTGCCCGGAGGAAGGTTTCATAGCGAGGCGCTTGGCATCTCAGATGATGGCAAAGTGACGATAGGCCGGAGCAGCTCAGCGAGATTCGAGGAGGAAGGATTCTTCCGTGCGGTTCGCGATACCTTGATCGTGCTGCAAGGTGCGGCAGGCGCGCCGGTAAGCAGCGAGCCGCGAGCGTTGACTCCAAACGGCGAAATCATCGCCGGCAAAACCGCTTCCGCGCGCGGCATCGAAGCCTTTCGTTTGACGCAAGCAAGAGGCATGGAAGGCCTCGGCGATTTGCCTGGCGGAACGTTTCACAGCATCGCGTTCGATGTTTCTGCTGATGGCGCCATCGTCGTCGGTTTCGGAAACACGGCGCAAGGCTCGGAAGCTTTTATTTGGGATGCTACAAACGGCATGCGGAATTTGAAGAGCGTGCTCGTTGCTGGCGGTTTGAGCGAGGTGGAACGATGGCGTCTGATCGAAGCCACCGGCATTTCCGCCGACGGGCGAATTATCGTTGGCAACGGCACGAACCCAAACGGACAAAACGAAGGTTGGATTATAGAACTGCATTAAAACCGAATCTTGGAAAGGAGATGAGACTGTGAAAGTCAAAACCAACATCAAGGCCGGCGTCGGCGTGCGTATGGATGACAATGGTAGCCACTAATCACAGCCGCGAGCGGGTCGCTGAAAAAGGCTGCCCGCTTAAATTTTTTCTTTTTGTACAGATTTTGACTATTATAAGGATACGTCCATGACAACACGCAAAGTCTCGATAGTGAAGCGCCTCGCCGTTTTCGTCATTTCGTTTTTATCAGCCTGTTCGCAAGAAAAGAACGACGCCATTACGAATGCAGATCAACCGCTCGAATACAGCTCGGCGCATTTCAAATTTCTTTTGACGGAGTTCGATCGCGCCAACATTGCGAGCGTCGCACAACATCTGGAAAACAATTATAGCCGCGTAACCGGCGATTTGAGCGCGGGTAATCTGCCAATCATCCATATTCGGTTTTATTCCAGCCAGAGTATGCTGCACCAAACACTCAACTTTCCCAATTCTCCCGCTTGGCTGGTCGGCGCTGCCACCGCTCGCGACCAAATTCACATGATGTCGCCGAACGCCCCGAATTTGGGCCGTTCTCTGGACGAGATGCTCACCATACTCGTGCATGAATTTACGCATTGTGTGACGCTGAATATGGTGTCGAGTATTAACAATTTTCCGCCCTGGTTGTGGGAAGGAGTTGCCCTCTACGAGGCCGGCCAATTCGTTCATCCCAATCACCTTGCTTATTTGGTGAATGGCAATCCGCCGACGCTGGCGGGGCTGAATGCGAATTGGCAAACAAACACACAAATTTACGATGTGGGATACTTGCTGGTCGAATACATCGTGGAAACATGGGGCAAGCCGCAATAGCAACTCAAGGCCATTCTATCCACCAGCGCTTTTATTTTATTGTTGGTGGGGATCACCAGCAGTGCTGTTGCCCAATGGTTCGAGCAACGCAGCGGCACCAGCCAGATCTTGACCAGCGTACATTTTGCCGACAGCCTGAACGGCCTCATCGGCGGTGACGCAAACACCGTGCTTTGGACGACCGACGGCGGAAGTAACTGGATCGCACGGCCAACGCCCAACTCAGCTTTTGGCGCCACGGGTGTTCATCTGTTGACTTTGGGCATTACGAATGATTTTGTGGCAAAGGCAAATGAATCGTGATAGCAAGCGTATTCGCTTCGCTAATGTAATGGGTCAGTTACGGGTGGAGTAGCGCAGACATCTTGTCTGCAGTCAGGATGACTGCGCTACGTTTTCCACCCATAAGTGAGGCATTACTCGCTAATGCCGATTTTGCCACAATCATTTTACCCGTCAAGCTCTCTTTCAATATAGCCGCTATAGTCTTTCAAGATCGGGTTGTATTTCTCATTCAGCAGGGGAGAGGAGATCATGAAATCCGCGGTGGAGCGATTGCAAGCGATGGGGATGTTGTAGACGACAGCGATGCGCAGCAGGGCTTTGACGTCGACGTCATGGGGATGGGGACTCATCGGATCCCAGAAGAAAATGATAAAATCGATCTTGCCTTCCGTGATCATGGCGCCCAGTTGTTGATCGCCGCCGAGCGGACCGGATTTCAGCCGCATGATGCTTTTGAGTGCCGACTTGTCTTTCCGAACAGCCGCCAGTTTTTTGTTGATCGCTTTCTCAACCAGCTTGCCGGTCGTTCCCGTACAAATCAAGTTGTGCGAAAGCAGCACTTCGAAATTCCATTCGACCCATTCGATCAGGTCTTTCTTGCGGTTGTCGTGAGCGACAAGGGCAACGTTTTTGAGTTTATCCATGAGCTTCCGCTGTCAGTAAATTAATCGCACGCCGAATGCCAGGGCTTCTTGATTGCAAAAAGGCTCGCCGCGACGGTTTTTACGGTTACCGGCATGAGACCCCAATTGGGGGCGCACGACGCCGGCATTTAAATTCACCACGCCATCTGCGCGGGTGGTAAGTATAACTGGCAGCTTACCCATCCGTCCTGAGTCGCCGTGCCGCAAGATGACTCTGTTCGCCGATACCGGCTTTCCAGTGAAAGGCTTTTGGCTCCAGCGCAGAAGATTTTTCATCATTGTTCGCAAAATTGTAATTGTCATTTTAGTAATTTTATC
>JBOHQZ010000353.1:659-6875 GCA_050732275.1 bacterium | reverse complement strand
CACCGGATCATTCGACAAATCGTGCCATCGCTCGACGTCAAATTCGAGTTGATTGCAGTTGAGTGAGTTCGGCTTGTGAAGTTCGACTTGGACAGCGAGATTTTATAAAACTTGAAGCATCGTCGTGCCCAGTCGAACTTCGCTTTTTTTCTGTAAAAACCTCTTGCACCTTCGGCGGGAATTAGGTAAATTAGTTCTCGCGTAAACGATCACTCCTTTCACATTCCGCATGGATGCGATATGACTTATAACGAATATGCTTTTGGCAGTTTTGAAACCGATATTGCCGCGGTCGCCGAGCATTATCATCTAAATCTCGACCATCTTGACGTTGAATTTTTTAGCCCCGGACGGCAGGCCATCTTGGTGGAAGAAGTCGATGGTCAACGCTTCCGCGTTCACTTGAGTTTGGAAGAAAATCGGATCATCGCAGTAAAACAACTCGACAGCGCCCCGAATGAAAGTACGAGTGGAGATCCCTTCGCCAAATATAAAGATTTTATGAAATAAGCTGACTGTTGGTCGCTCGTTGCTGATTGCTTTTTTCTTTTTGCCTTTTGCTTTTTTCCTATCTCTCATAAGCCCGTCGCAGCAACGTCACTGGATGCACGACTTCGATTGACACGCCGAATTGCCGGCAGCCGTGCTGCAATTGAATAGAGCAGCCCGGATTGCCGGTGACCACCACTTTCGCGCCGGTGGCGACGATATTTTTCATCTTCCGCTCCAAAAGCTGCATCGAAGTTTCGAAGTGCGTCAGGTTGTAAACCCCCGCGGAGCCACAGCACCAAGTCGCTTCATTTAGCTCGACAAAATTTGCTCCGGCCACGGCGCGCACGATTTCGCGCGGCTGGCGTGCCACTTTCTGCCCATGCACGAGATGGCACGCATCGTGATAAGTGGCGCGCTCGGACACTATTGGCGGCGGTTGGGTGAAGCCAATCTCCACGAGATATTCACTGATATCTTTGACTTTTGCCGCAAATTTTTCGGCGCGATGGTGCATCGCGGGATCATCGACAAAGAGATGATTGTACGTTTTCATGAAAGAGCCGCAGCCCGCCGCATTGACGATGACGGCGTCAACATTCGCCGCTTCAAAAACCTCGATGTTCCGGAGCGCCAAAATCTTTGCATTCTGCAAATCGCCGGTGTGGCCGTGCAACGAGCCGCAGCAAACCTGATCGCGCCGCACGATCACTTCACAGCCATTGACTGCGAGCACGGTTGCCGTATCCTCATTGACCGAGGCGAACGCCACATCCTGCACGCAGCCAACGAGCAAAGCGACGCGATGGCGTACCTTTTCACCGCGAGGCGATATTTTTTCCGCCAGCCGCTCGAAAGTAAACTTTGCTTCGATACGCGGCGCCATTGGCGCGAGCGCCATCATTTTCCTTCCCAATATTCGCGGCAAACGCAACCACAGCGCTAGTTTTTCCAAACCGGACGCCTGATAAAAACGCAGCAGCCGCGCTACAAAACGCAACCGCGCGGGCTTGGTAAAAATTTGGCGGAGAATGAATTTCTTGAGGCGCGAGCGTTCGCCGGTTTGCAAAGCACGAGCGTGCTCCACCTGGGCGCGCGCCGTCTCCACCAACGCGCCGTACTGGACGCCGGCCGGACACGCCGTCTCGCAAGCGCGGCAATCGAGGCAAAAGAACATCTCGTGCATGAACGTCTCGGTCAAAGGCATGGTACCTTCCGCGACATTCTTCATCATGCGAATGCGCCCGCGCGGCGACGAGATTTCCCGCGCTGTCAGCGCGTAGGTCGGGCAAGTGGAAAGGCAAAGCCCGCAATGAATGCATTGACGGAGAAAGGCATCGTCGGGAATGGCGATATGAGATGAAAAAGTAGGAGTTGACATACATCCTCCACTCCGCGTGGGCCTAAAGACGCCACGCTAAGAAATGAAAGCACGCTACCGCGTGCTCAAAAAGTGCCGTGGTGATAGGAGAAAAATCTTTACGCCTTACGCTTCACGTTTTATTTTTTACGGTTTCTTAATTCCCTCCAAGGCTTTCTTCAGTTTCTTCTTCGCTTCGCCGGTAACTTTATCCTGCTCGGCTTTCAGGCGCTTTTCAATTTCTTGTTTCTTGCTCTCGAGCACGGCCAACTGTTCCTCAATTTTGGCTTGATATTTATTCAGCTCGTCCATCACCACTTTCTGCTTTTGCGCCAACAAGGCTGCGGCCCGCTGCCGGCGCCTGGCGGCCTCTTGATTGATGCGCTGCCGCAGCTCATCCTCGGCGCGACCGAGACCCTCCTTGAGCAAATCGCGCAAGCGTGCTGCGAAAATATCGTCAAGATTGGAGCCAATATGAATTTGCAAAGCATCACTCGGGCCTTGCACCTCCGCGAGCAAACGCAGTTGCTCCACGGGGCGGAAA
This sequence comes from bacterium, assembly GCA_050732275.1. Taxonomy (GTDB): domain Bacteria; phylum Zhuqueibacterota; class Zhuqueibacteria; order Zhuqueibacterales; family Zhuqueibacteraceae; genus Zhuqueibacter. The sequence continues at coordinate 4,482 of JBOHQZ010000353.1, read as the reverse complement.
ACACTGCGAATGGTTTCCACAACGGGATCAGTTGCCGCTTCTGCAAATTGAAATCCAACCTGGTTGATTCTCATATCAACGCGGCTATGCAGGATATTGCCGGATAATGCGAACATGGCATTGACCTCGCCGCGATCAGCCAGCAAGCTCGCCGGCAGGTAGGGTTTGTCATTGTGCAAATTCACCTCGCCGAGGCGAAAATTGGCGGCCCGTAAATTGAGCGTGTCCTTGGCTATCTCTGTCACGTGATCCAACACGCCGCGCATTTGATAGGCATTCGCCGCTTCCTTGAAAAGCTGCAAGTCGACAACCGTCGGTTTGCCATAGACCGGCGGTTCGCTGGTAATGCCCCAGGTCTCGCCTTGAATCTGCCAAGCGGCGGCACGCTCGGCATTGGTGGCGCCGGAAATCAACGCATGCCGCAAGAGAAATTTCGGGTAAGCAAAAGTACGTGGAAAAGAAATATCCTGCCCTTTGAAACGCGGTGGATTTTCCACTTTATTGATCGACATCAACATTTTGGCCGTGGGCAAATATTCACGCCCGAGATCGAGATAACGCATGATCTCGGAAAATCGCCCGGCAAACGGATTGCCGAACAGCATCTTGCCAATGTCTTTGACGTTGAAATCGCCGAATCCGAGCTTCGCCTTGGCCGCGGCAAAATCCTGCGCTGCCAGATTGTCGATATTCTTGATGTTTGCGACGATGCGATTAAAATCCTGCTCGGCATTTTTCCTGGTGTTGGTGACCTCGTTTCGCAACGCCACCGCGTCTTCGCGCAGCTTGCTTACGCGTTGCAAATTCGTCGTATAATCGTCGACGGTTTTGAGATTCTGCAAGTTAATAGCCTGCGCCTGCGTTTGCAGCGCTGCAATCTTCGCCGGCGCGTCATACGTTTTGATGAACTGCTGCCATTTCGCACCGGTGGTATCAACTTCGCCGCGGATAGATTGCGCGCTTTGCACCACGGCGAGTTGATTGACATCGAGCAGGCTATCCAGATTAATTTTCTGTTTGAGCGAGGTCAGGTTCATTACCGGCAGCGCTTTGATTTCCTGATCCACGCTTTTGATGATCTCATCGACGATCCCCGGCTCTTCCGGCGGCGCCGGAATCCAACCGTCGGTGATGCGCTTGGTGCCGAGTAAAATTCCGGAGACTTTCGCCTCGCGAACGATGAGTTTCTTCCAAAACAGCGGCCGCAGCTCGATGCCAAATTCGACCGGCCCGGTCTCAAACAGATTCGTCCATGTATCTTTCGGATCCGTCCATTGTAAGCGGTCGAATTTGCAGGTGAGCTGAAAAAGGCTAAAATGAAAATTATCGACTTCGACCTTCGCGCCGTTCGCCGCTTCACAGGCGCTCTCAACGGCACGTTCGAGATAACGGTCGCGGAAAAAATAGAGCACGACGCCGGTCACGACGGTCAGGCCGATGAGAAAATATATGGCTCCTTTTCGCATTTTCCTTTTAAGCTTTAACTTTAAGAAGATAAATTATACAATCAAAAGTCAAACTCTTTGCAAAAAGCAAAAAACTCTCCCGCCGATAAACGCCGAATACACCGAGATGCACCGAAAAGAGATTTATTCGGCGACACTCGGTGACTTCGGTGCAGTTCGGCGGATAACTTTTCCCTACTTGGTTGCGGCTCGCCCGTGTTAGGACCTTGTTCAGACACAGACTGGCAGTCTGTGCTACGAGTGTTACGGGCGCCAATCGCGAATGCTCTCATACCATTGCCACAGCTTGCTGCCGGTGATGGCTTGCACGACTTTCCATTTTTTGATCTTTTCCTCGAGACCGCTGCGATAAGCGACGACGAGCTTTTTCATGCCGTAGAAAGCCGGCACGAACAGCAGCAACCCGCTCAAAAAGCTTCCCATGACCACCGTGTTGTTGAAGCGCGTCAATGGCGCCACCGGCATGTTGTAAAGCGCCGTCCATACGCCTTGCAGCGCCGGAATGCCAGTGAGCACGTAAAAACCGAGGCCGTGGAAAATCGGATCGAGCAGAAAAGCGCCGAAGCTCGCGACAAACATGGCAAACGTCGCCGCCGACAGATTGACATTGATCAAAAAGGTGATGCAAAAGATGATGGCGCTCTGCAACGTGAAAAACGGCATCAAACCGATGAGCAAGCCGAGACCGAAGCCGCCGGCAATTTGCGCCGGACTCGCACCCGCGCGCATGACTTTGATGAATTTGCTGATGAATTGAAGCCAGAACATACTTGTTGTTTAGGGATTTGTGAGATGGTTATCAGGGTAGCAGTGGCAGAAGCAGTTGCAGTCGCAGAAATCTCAAAAGGGAACTCCTGCTACTGTCCACTGCTACTGCACCTGCCCACTGCCACTGACCTGCTTTCTCACCTCTTGAATCTGATCGGCATGCCGCTCAGTGTGGGCGGCGAGAAACTCGAGGTACTCCGCGCCGTTGAGGGCGCCGAACGATTTCGTCATGAGCCAAACTTCCTGCAGCTTGGTCAAATCCACCTCGCTCGCGAATGTGCGCGTTTCAGTGCGGCCACGGCGAAAGCCGGGCAACAAAACCTTCGGCGGAATGCCGGTGGTTGGCAGCATATCATCTTTCGCCTGCGTGCGTTGCTCTTTGCGGCGATACGAGGCAATATCCGGAATCGGCTCGGCACGCGGCGGGGCACTCTCGCGGCGTCCGGCCAACAAATCCTTCAGCCATTGCAGGCGCTGCACCTCAACGAGAATCAGATGATGCACGATCTCCGCGACCGACCAGCGCTCCGGCGCTGGTTTCTTTTCCCAGTCTTTTTCCGTCAGTCCAGCAAAGCTTTTTTCCAAAACATTGAGGCTCTCATCGAGGCGGCGGAGTATGTGCTGGCGTTGTTTTGTAGATGCGTTTTCCATTTTAATGAGGCAAATTTACAAAACTGCTTTTGAGTAAAAAATCACCAACGGGTGAATCAAGGCCAACTGATGCCTACGGCTGCAGGCTTTTATCCGTTGGTCTTAATTCATCCATTGGGGCAATTGTTTTCAGGTTTCGGTTTGCTCAGGTACGTTCACATTCATTCCCAGCTTTTGCAGAATCTCTTCAATCTGCCGCCGGTGCCGCTCTTGATGATGGCCGATAAACAGCAGCCACTCTTGTCCATTCATCGAACCCAAAATATAATGCCGAAACGCGCGTTGCCGGAGTTTGCTTAAATTAATGCGGCGCGCCAATCGCAGCGTTTTCCGGCGTTCGTCTCGAAGACGCTGCAACAGTTGGCGCAAAGCCTGACCATGCGCGGGAATGAAACGCCGCATCGCTTTCACCCGGCCGACGCGTTGGCTGACTTTCTCCAAAGCTGCCGGCTTGTGATCGCCGGCATTCGCCTTTTCTCCCATTAGACGCCAGCGCAAGCCGCGCACCAACAGCCGCACCGTGTGCTCGATCAGAATGTGATGGTGAATAATCTCGCCCACCGACCATTCTCCTGGCGCTGGTTGCATTTGTGAAGTCGCTTGATCCACGCCCTCAACGGCTTGCAGAAATGCGTCTTGACTTTCTTCTAAAAATTTGACGGCTTCGGCATTATTCATTATCACCCAACCCTCTTCCACGTATTCGATTTGTTACGCCTTATATTTTATGCCTTACGCTTTTACGTTTTACTCTTAAGCTTCGCGCTCTCATATTCCCGTTGCAATCGCGCCAGCATCGCTTCGCGCCGATCATACAAACGTTTCAATTTGCGTGGCCGATGCTTCGCTAAAGCGTAGGCGGTAAATATGGGCATGGCAATAGTGGAATCACCATAACAAACTACCGTATCCGGCAGTTGATCCGGATCGATCTTGCC
>JBOHQZ010000353.1:0-649 GCA_050732275.1 bacterium | reverse complement strand
GGGCGTGCGTCGGTGAACTGCAAAAAGTAATCGTGGCCCTTTTCGGCGATGCCGAGCACTTCTTGAATTTGCGGCTCGGTTTGCAAAAGAAAATTCTTGGGCGAGCCGCCGCCGAAAATCAGCACCGCGCTTTTGCCTTTGCTGCGTTTAGCCTCGAGCACAATCGCCGCGGTTTCGTTGACATCGGCATTGACGTCGTATTGCAGCTTATTGCCATCGAGCGCCATGGCTGCGACGTTCATGCCGATGGAAGAATCGCCCGGCGAAGAAGTATAAATCGGCACACCGTGTTTATAAGCCGCGGCCAGCAGGGATTTCTTTTTCAGCCCCAGCTTGCGCTCGCGCTCGGCGACGTATTTTCCCGTGAGATAATGAAACTCCGCGGTGCTCATGGGCCGCTGAAACTCCGGCGCGGCGATGATGGCGCGATAAAACGAGTCGGTGTCGAGCAGCACGTGATAATCAAAAAAAATGTCGTAAATGCGCACCACGCCTTGTTCGCGCAGCACCACGTCGTTGGCTTGGTGCGAGCCTTGGTGCATGGACAGGCCGAGGCCGAAATGCGTATCATGATAAAGATTGGCGCCGGTGGATACGATCCAATCCACGAAACCGTTTTCAATGAGCGGAATGATCGCCGCCATACCCA
>JBOHQZ010000352.1:0-6884 GCA_050732275.1 bacterium | reverse complement strand
TCAAGCCGGCCTAACAGTGTCCCAAACTTTATTGGCGCCGCCGTATCTGAGCGAGAAAGAAAATCATCAAGGTCTGTTGCTGCACTCGGTTTATCATCGCCCGCGCGGGTGGGATCATACACCGAAATCAGCCCATGTGCCGAGAGACGAGTCGTCGATGTGGGGAGACTATCATCTGCGTGAATTGGCGCTGCTGTTGTGGCGGCAAGCCCAAGACCTGCCTTATCTCACCTTTTTTGCGGCAACGGCTAACAAAAAGAAAAAACTCCAACGGATGAATTAAGACCAACGGATAAAGCATCATTTGGCCTTAATTCATCCGTTAGTGCAAGCTTTTTTGTTTTCGCCCAGGATCAACGCCGCAATAAATTTTTCAAGACAAAAAGGACATTCGCCGGCCGCTCGGCGAGGCGGCGCACGTACCATGGGAACCAGTAGCTGCCGTAACTGATAAGCACCCTCATGCGATAGCCTTCGCGTGCCAACCGCAACTGCTCTTCCGACTGAATGCCGTAAAGTAGCTGAAACTCATAATCGCTTTTGGCGAGTCCTTGGGCTTGTGCTTCTTCCTGAATTTTTTTAATCAAAGCTTTGTCGTGCGTGGCAATGCCGACGGTGACGCCATTTTTTTTGACATTGGCCAACAGCATTTTGGCAAGCGTGAAATAATTGGCGTCGACGTCCGCCTTCTTGGGATACGCGATATTTGCCGGCTCCATGTAAGCGCCTTTCACCAGGCGAATGGCGGGAGACAATGGGAGAAGCGCTTCGAGATCTTTGGCCGTTCTGTATAAATAAGATTGCACGCACACGCCGACATTGGGATATTGGCGGCGAATTTTTTTGTAGAGCGCCAACGTACGGTCAACGTAGCCGCTTTGCTCCATGTCGATCCAAATCCAATTCTTTAACGCAGCGGCGTGCTCAACGAGGGCGGTAAGGTTGCGCAAACAAAGGTCTTCATTTAAATCCAGGCCAAGCTGGGTGGGTTTGATGGAAATGTAGGCATCGAGCCGGCGCTGCTGAATTTGCGGCAGCGCGTTCAAATAATGATCGGTGACTTCCGTGGTTTCAGCTTCATCAGCAACGTTCTCGCCGAGACGCGTCACAATCGTCGTGATGTTTTTTTCTCTCATCGTTTCGGCTGCTTGCACGGCGTCGTTCAACTCTTCTCCTGGCATGAATCGCGACACGGCGCGACGGATGAATTTGTAGCGCGGCAACGTTTGCCGCAACGTGCGATTTTCCGAGATCCAAAGCAGTGCATTGCGGGCTATGCCCATAGATTTCCTTCCTCCTTGATTTTTTAAAAAGGGTTCCTCCAACGAATAAATTAAGGCCAGCGGATAAAAGTATCCGCGAGGGCCGTTTTTCTTGCTAATCCAAAGTCCATTTTATTTCCGTATTTTGCTGTAGAAACCAATTTAAAAGCGCATCCAATGCTTTCTGAGTCGAGGCCTCGAGCGGCGTTCCCGGTGGGCGAATACCTGCATGGGCGATCGCGCCGCGCCGGCGCAGCATCTCTTTGCGAATCGCCATGCCGATGCCTTCTTGAAATTCAAACCGCATCAACGCCACGTTGCGATAAAAAGCGTCAGCGGCTTTATCCCGCTCGCCGGCATGAAAGAGCTTAACGACGTTGACCAAAACTTCCGGAACGGCAAAGCCGGTCATCGCGCCAGTGGCGCCGGCCATCAGCTCTTCGAGCAGATAGGTCCCGCCCAAACCTCCAAAGATGCCGATGGTGAGGCCATCGGCGTGTTCGAGCACGCGCGCGGTTTTGTACGGCGTGGGCGCGTCTTCCAATTTAATCGTCCGCGCCGAGGGCAGCTCGCGGGCGATGCGCACGAGCAGGGAGGCCTCCATCGTAAAACTCGAAACCGGCGGATAATCCTGAATGATGATCGGAATGTCGATGGCATCCGCCACCGAGCGAAAATGCCTGACCACGGCTTCGGAATTGAGCTTAGGCATGCGCGGCGGGCTGATCATCACCGCCGTTGCGCCCAGGGCTTTGGCTTTTTTCGATAATTCGATGCACGTGCGCAAGCCTTCGGTCGAAGCGCCGATCACGACGGGAACGCGTTTGTTCACATGCGCCATGACGGTTTCGAGCACTGACAAGCGCTCGGCGTCGCTGAGTCGCGCCGTCTCACTCGTCACGCCCGAGGCGGTCAAGCCATCCACGCCGGCGCGAATATAGAGATCGATCACGCGCTTGAGGCTCGGCGTGTCAATTTCTCCGTTCGGTGCAAACGGAGTGGGAAGAACGGAATAAACGCCTTTCAACATGGCACACCTTTCAGTCTATGAACAGTGAATTCTTTGCTTTTTCGGAAACATTTGTAAACCGCCAAGGAACGCTAATATTTTTCATTCGCGGTTGACTCTTTGTTTGGTTACGAATCGTCCGCGTAAGGGATTATAGAGAGTTTTTGAGTCCAAAAATAGTATAAATTAAGTTATAATTCTTTTTGTGGTTTGTCAAGTTTTTATTTCTTTCCCGCAAGCCGGCGCAGCATCTGCCGAATGTCGCCGGCGCCTTTGATGGCCACATAAATCGTAATGGTCGAGTACCACACCAGGCAAGCCAGTGTCAGCACTCCCCAGAACCAGTGATTTTGCAGCATGCTCGTGATGCCGTTGATGAGGTTGGTCATTTTCAATTCTCCTTTTTTTTCGGGCGAAGTCCGACTTGGGCCCGACGAGTTTTTAAATTTTGCACAATCACTATGCCCAAGTCGGACTTCACTTTTGAGGTTGCGGCTTCAACAACGAGCCAATCACCATCGCTAGTGCGACGATCACGTAAGTTGCCACGCCGCATACGGTGTCATTTAGTTTGAACCATTCGGTGTACGGACCGACTTTCTGTAGAATCAATGTTAAAACCGGAACAAATGCACCGAAGAAAATAGCCGCCGATGCGCCCCAACTGTTGGCGCGCGGCCAATAGCAGCACGCAATCAACAGAATCGACATGCTCGCAAGATAAATCGTGCCGGTGATGCCAAGATAAGTCCAGAGATCGCCTTCGAGTTTGTACCAAAGGCCGTAGATGAGCAGGAACACGCCGATGAGCGCGATGATCGTGCGATTCCAGAACAGGCCTTTTTTCTCCGACCAGGGGATTTTGCGGAAGGGCGCCATGATGTCGTTATAGATAACGCTGCCCCACGTGAGCATGTAGGATGAATCCGTGCTCATATCAGCAGCAAGCATGGCGGCGACGAGCAGACCCATGAGTCCGGCAGGCACCAGTATGCTGAGCATTTTCGGCATCGCCAATAATGAATTGCCGCCGATTTGTTCCGGCGTCAAAATCGCCAAAGCTGCGATGCCCCAGATGCCGGGAATCAGAAACCGCGCGACAAAAAAGAACGAGGTGCCGGTGTACACTTTGCGTCCCGTCTTTGAATCTTTTGCGGCGAGAACACGCGCGATTTGCGTTTGCCACGTGAGCACCGCGGCGGTGTTCAACAGCGCGTTGAAAATAACATACGACCAGCCCATGCTCGCATTCTTCAGTGGATTGAAGCCGCCCTCGCCGTAATTCGTCTGCACGGTGTCGACGAGCGTGTTCCATCCGACTTTGTCGAGAATCAAAAAGGTGGTGACAATCAAGCCGGCGCTCATCACGATAAACTGGAGAAAATCTGTCACCAAAACGGAGAGCATACCGCCGAGGATGGTATAAACCGCAACACCGACTAACAGCACGGTCATCATCTCTTCAAGATAATCCGGATTCATGCCGCTGACGTTGACGAGAAAATCGCCGCCGGTGCGCAGGAACACGCCCATGTTTAATAAACCGCCAAGCACGATCACCACACCCGAGGCCCAACGCACACGGGGACCATATTTTTTCTCGAAGAGTTCCGGAATGGTCATCACGCCGGAATCACGCAGCGGCTTCACGCAGAAACCGGTGTAACCAACGAGAAACATCGCCACGAATGTAAGCACACCGGGAATGGCGCCGGCAAAACCTTTTTCAAAACCGTTCTGCGCGGTGTACATGCAAGTGACGATGCCAAACTCCGTGGCCGCGAGTGAAGCGATGCCGAGATAGACATCCATCTCTCTTCCGGCAACGAGAAAGTCTTCGACTTTGCCGACGTACTTGCGAACCATCACTCCGGCTACCATCGTTGCGAGCAAATAAAGACCGACAATACTACCGTCCATGAACGAAAAATTATTCATGCGCCTCCTCTCCGGTTTTTACGGGCCGTTGCTATTTTTATAAAAGCATGACCTTGAAAATTCAATTTTCACGAGGTTTCTTGCAAGATAGAGACGCCTCAAGTAGCGAAAACTTTATGCGACATGCAAGAAGTTTTAAAGGGGAAATTCGAAAAATTTGCGGAGAGAGCATATTGCAAATTTTAAATTGAAAATTTACAATTTAAAATTTTCAATGCGATGAAACTGTGGGAATGTTCAAAACTACTTCACCGCCACGGCCATCAGCGTGGTGTCATCCTCCAGCGGCTGGTAGCTGGTGAAGTGCTGCACGCGGGCGAAGACGGCTTTGACAAGCTCGGTGAGGGGAGGTTTATTTTCGGGCGGTGAGATGAGCCAACTGCTCAGGACTTTTTTCAAGCCTTCCTTGCCGAATTGTTTTTTGGCGCGGTCGCGCGCTTCGGTGATGCCATCGGTGTAGAGCGCGAGGAGATCGCCGGCTTGCAACGAGATCGTGCCGACGGTTCGCTTGATATCAGGGTCCACGCCCAACGGCATGCCGGCAGCGGATAACTCCTGCCAAGTTTCACCGGCGCGACTATAGTGCAGCGGATGGTTGTGGCCGGCGTTAGTGTATTCAAACTGCATGGTTTCAATGTCGAGCACGCTCGCAAAAAAAGTGACAAACACTTTGCCTTGCGCATATTCGTAAATCAATTGGTCAAGATGACGGGTCAATGTCAAAAGCTCGGTGTTATGCGTGATTTCCGCATACAAGCCGCCGTGTACGGTCATCACCACCAAACCGGCAGGCAAGCCTTTGCCGACCACGTCGCCGACCGCAAACAGAAAGCGCGTGTCGCTCAAGGGCAGAAACGCGACATAATCACCGCCGACCTGCTGCGCCGGCGCATACTGGTAAGCCATCTCGAAGCGGGGGTGCGAGAAGCACGGGGCTGGAAACAAACGCTGCTGCGCATTTTTGGCTGCGTCAATCTGCTTATTGAGCAGCTTCTTCTCGTGTATTTCCTTTTGCAATAACGCGTTTTCAATCGTGAGCGCGACTTGATTCGCCAGCACCTGCAGCATCGTTTTGCGGTGTTGCGGCAAGCCTTTGAGCGCACGGCGGCTGTCCAAATAGAGCATGCCGAACAAAACACTTCTGCCCGCCTGCCCTTGAATGGCCTGCCCTTCAGTGGATTGGCGTCCAATATACGCGTCAAATATCGTCGCCGTCTCGAGCGCATACGATGATTTCAACGGCAGGCATAGGATCGTGTTGAGCTGCAGGGCCTGGACGCTTTGATTGTGTTTATAACGCGGGTCGTTCAGGCACTCTTCTCGAATCAGCATCTCGCCGGTATTTTCGGCTTCGTGAATGGAAGAGCGGCTGACTTCGAACTCGTCGCGATCCACATCACTGTGCGCAACGTTGTGAAAGGCCGCCGGCTGCAGCTTGCGGTTGTTGTCGTAGAGAAAAATCACGGCGCGTTCGGCGCGGGTGAGATCGATGGCGAAGCGTGCCGCGATCTCCAACACTTCGTTGGAGAAAACCGCGGCTTTGGCGCGCTGGCTGATGTGGTTGACCGCGGCGAGAAACTCATCCTGGGTTTGCAAAATCGGATGGTGAGTTGGCGCGCCGGCGGCGGAACTGCCGGTGCGAAACAGGAGCACGGTCTGGCCGAGCGTGAGGCGGTCAAAATCGTGAATCTCGCGGCGGCGCACTTTGGCGTCGTTGACAATGACGCCGTTGCTGCTGCTCAAATCTTGAATGAAAAATTGGTCTTTTTTATAATCGATGCGGGCATGAAAACGCGAGAGCGAAGGATCGCGCAGAACGACGGTGTTGTCCTGGTGCCGGCCGATGGTGGCGGCGTCATTTGCAAAAATATAGTGCGAGCGGATGGCGCCACCATCCTCGCCAATTTCTTTCAGTACGGCTAAAAACAAGGGCAGCCCACATTCGGCGCAATGGCTGAATTGGGCTGGATTGTCCGCATGACAGTTGGTGCAGTGCATGGAGTCATTGTTTGCCGGTTAGCCCCGAATTTCGTTTTTAAATTTATACGGAAAGTCGAGGCCAGCAGGCAAACCGGCTTAAACTTATTAATTCTTTTGTTTCTGACGAGGCGCGAATTCGCCAAACTTATATGGCAGACGAGCCGGCTGCGTTACATTATCGCTTGCATGGTGGGCAACATTTGTTTCTCGAGCTTATGCGTCAGCTCGTCCACCATCTTGAATATGCTTTCGCCCTGGGCTTTTCCGGCCAGCAGCATCTCGCCGCGGCGCACATCGTAAAGCTGGGTGTCGATGCGCAGGGTTTTGCCGTCGCGCGCGATCGTGCCGATCAGCATCAGGTCAGCTTGCGAGCGCTCGGCGACGGCGCGGGCCAGCGACAAATCCATGACTTGCGCGTTTTCCCGGCCAAGCTCTTTGAGCGTATCCATCAAGCGCGGGCGGCCGAGAACGCGCAATGGCGTGGTGTTTTCCAAATCGGTGATCAGCATATCGGCCAGACCGATGCTCATCCAATTGTCGCGCGGGTCTTTGGTGCGATTTTCAAAATACAGCACCGCAATCGTTTTCCTGGCGGCGTTCAGCGTCAGCTTTGGCGTTGAGGCATAGCTGGCGTCAGAAATCCATTGCGCCATGCTCGCGAATGACACTGGCCAACCGTTCTCACTGGAATGCGA
>JBOHQZ010000351.1:0-6896 GCA_050732275.1 bacterium | reverse complement strand
AGCTTGATGGTGACTTTCTGGCTGAGGAGGGAGCGATTGATCAAGACGATTTGCGCGCGATTGCTGCCGGTGTGCTTGAAGGCGCTTGCCAGCAGGTTGTTATTCGTCGAGCTCACCGCGATCCGCACCGCGCCAGCACGAATGTGACTGAAAAACTGTTTTAGCGCAAAAAAAATGGGATTGCGGGTGGTGTCGGGGTCCAATGCCTGATCTTTTCCCAACAGCGTCCATTGAAAGGCAAGGTTCGCATTGCCGTGGGTGAGCGCATTGTGCCACATCTGCATACAATCAAAGGCCCACGGCCACGTCGTGTTGGGAATCTCAAACGGCGTCGTGCCGATTTCCGTGAAATAAACCGGCAAGTTTTTTGACGCCGCCAATTGTGCGATGCGGGCAAGTTTTTTATTCCATTGGTCCGGGCTGCCTCTCGTATAGTACGTGTGGTAGGAGATCGCGCCCAAATAAGAGGCGGCCACGGAATCCGCTAGCAATGGGGCCACCCATTTATCGGGATCATAATATGGCGAGCTGAGATCAGGCGCGATGATTTTGGTTCGAATGCCCTCACGCGTGAACTTTGCCCCCACCGTTTTGATCAAGTCGCGCAACTCTGCCGGCGAATATTTCACATTGTGGCCGTCAGGCTCGTTGGCGATTGCAATCCCGTCAATTTTGATGCCGCGACGATCTCGCGCCCACAGCAGATACGCCGCCACCGACTCGGCAAACTCGCGATGCATGCGGTAAGGCAAATTGCGATGGTCGATTTGGGTGGAATCCTCCACCATCCAATTCGGCACATCCCAAATGCCGATGATGAGATGGTCGCGAAACTCGTTGGCGACCTTGTCCATCATATTGAAATCACCCTGCACCAGCCGAGATGATATATCGGCGCCGTCAAAGCGCGACTGATAATAACTCCAATTGAAATGCGACGGATCATCGTCATCATTGACCGGTTCCCACCTTTCAAATTCCGTCACCACCCGCACGTGCGTGGTTCCTAGCTTATTGAAAGCGATATTAAAAACCTGATTATTCGTCCAGCCGTTCCAGCCATTGACTACCCAACTATACGCATTGCCGCCCCAACCGCGTATTGTTTGGTAAGTCGTATTGCCGTCAACCACAACCGTCACTTGACCATGCGTCAAAGTCGCCAGGCTCAAAAAAAACGCGGCGAATAGTATTGGGCAAAAAATGTTGGGCGAAACTTGATGCCAGGTTTTCATGAACGTAATAGAATTTCATTAAAATTTACCGAGTTCTGTTGACTCGGCTTCAAATTGAATTATTTTACTGGCCAACGGCAGCGGTAAATTCTCGACGGCGTTTTGGGTTGTTTCCAGCCAATAAGCGTTCGCGAGCAGGGCAGGTTGATCTTGTGAAGCTTTTTCGGCCCGATGCCGATGCCATTGCGTCAAAAATTTTGCCGCTTTGGCGGTAAGCAGATATAGGCGGCGAATCATTCCGGATTGCGGCGCAAGCTGCCGCAGGAAATTGGCGAGATATTGCCGGCGCTCCCGCCATGAGGGCAGCACGGCAAAGCGAATAATGGCGTTGACGCCGTTTCGCAATTCCGCCGGCTTAAAAGGCTCTCCACTTGTAACGGTATATAACGAAATTGCCGGCGGCGGCAAAACCTCCATGGGCGCAAATGCGGCTGCAGGAATTTCAAGGCGCGTTAATTCATGGATATACAACAATCCCATCACGGCGGCGTGTGCCAGCCGCTGCTCCTGCGCCAGATCCCAAAATACCGGCCAGTTGAGGCGATGACGTGCGTCAACAAGAAATTCCGCGAGCACGGAAAAATCGCGCCATGAAGTAGAACGGAAAAATCGCTGGCATAAAACCAACAATATTTCTTCGTCCGCCAATGGATAAATCGAAACCGTGTTTAGCTGTTGGCGCTGTACGGAAAAAATTTTTTTAAACTGCTGCCGCCCCGATATGGTGTTTGCAACGGGTGTTTGTAAAATTTTTTTGAGGCGATCAGGTTCCTGCTGTAGTTTGAATCGAATCGCATTACCGTCCATCGCGTTGAGCGACGCTTCGAGATTTTTGTTTGTCGCCGCATCAGACGCCACAATAATCACCACCTCCCCTAAAGGGTGCAGCCGAAGATGCGGCCAGGTGCGCTCAGGTTCTTGATTCATGCAAGCGATGGGGGCAAAGCCAGCGCGAGACAGACGTTGCAGAGCTGCGGTGATGGCTGCATAAGCCAGATGGTTTTGCCCGGCGGTCTCTCGCGCCACGCATTCCCATCCTTGTAGCGCGTTTGGCGGCAAGGCCTGATCGTTGGCCGCTTCGTCAAGAAACGTATAAAGCATCACCAGAACGTCGAAGGTGGCGCTATAAACTTCAAACGGTAGATACGCCGGCCGGAGCTGTTGAAAAGCTTCTTCGGGGATCGCAACGTTCCAAATTTCATGCACGCGCCGCAGTGTGCAATAAAGCGAGGCTTCCAGACCCGCCGCAGTCGCCGTTGTGGCGAGATAGGACCAATCCAAATCGCGGCCACAGCACTGAATCACCGCAGCCACGTCACAAAATTGAATCAGCTCACCCCAATAGTGCCCTTCGGCGTGCACGCATAAATGCCACAGCAAATCTTCCCAGGATTTTTTCCACACCCGATTTCCCCCGATCTGTTCAACGGTCGCGCGTTGCCAAATTTGTTGAATGGGCGGCCGAAATTTGCCGCTGCCGGCCGCGTCTTGCCATTCGCGCTGGCACAAATTCCATTGCAGATCAAGCCAAATATTCTTTTCATGATTGATTAAATGATAACCAAAACCGTAACGCTCTTTATACGGATTGTGGCGCAGCGCGGGATGATATCCGGCTTGGCCCAAAAGATTTTTAGCGGCCTCGAAATCTTCGCGCCGGACAAGCAGGTCAAGATCACCCAGCGGCCGCAAACCAGGATCAACATAAATCGCTTGCAACAGATGCAGCTCTTTCATCAGCATAACCGGAATATCCGCCTCATGTAAAATCGCCAACACTGCCTCTAATTCTCGTTGGAGCACGCCATTGCGTTGCACGTTGTGGTGATAAAGCTTTTCCAAGCGGTCGCAAGCAAATTTGGGAATGCCACGCCACCATTCCGGCTTGTAGCGCAGATGTTTGTACAACAACGGTGTCACGCCTTGGGCGATGGAGCGATTGAGAAGCTTTTCCCAATCCAGCGTAGTGTGCAGCAGCGTGGCAAGCGTTTGGCGGCTGCCTTCGTCCAAAGTCAAGCGCGTACAGCACAACAAGACGCGATCTTCCGGGCTCAATACGGAAGCAAATTGTTGCATGAGGTTGACTCGATTTTCCATAGTCTTAAAATGCCGGCGATTGCAGGGTAAAATTACCCAACCCCAGACGCTGCTGTAAAATCAAGGGAAAAAATAAAAGCGCGTCGTTCACATACCTTTTCCAATAGCGGCCAGGATGCTTGAGAATGCGAAAGAGCCATTCGAGGCCGGCGCGCTGCATCCATCGAGGTGCGCGGGTGGCGGCTTGCGCCACATATTCAAAAGATGCACCCACGCCGATGCTGACCGGCACTTGCAGCTCATGCATGTGACTGTAAATCCATTTCTCCTGCTTGGGCGCGCCAAGCCCCACAAACAGAAGATCGGGGCGCGCCGCGCGGATCATGGCGACGATTTTTTGATTTTCTGCGAGGTCGTCGAAAAAATCATACGGTGGCGAATAGACGCCAGTGACGTCCAGGCCAGGGTGACGGCGCTGCAAATTTTCCGCAGCTTGGGCGGCCACGCCGGGTGCCGCGCCGAGCAAAAACACCCGATGGCCGAGGCGGGCGCCGCATGCGCACAGCGCTTCAAAAAGATCGGTACCATTGACGCGTTCAATGAGCGGCTGTCCCAAAAATTTTGCGGCCCACAACAGCGGCACGCCGTCTGGCACGGTCAAATCCGCACGCGCATAAATCCGTTTGAATTCGGCGTCGCGCCGCGTTTGAATGACATGATCAACATTGGACGTGATGATCAGGCGCGGCATGCGCGCGGCAATGAATTGATGCACACGCACAATGGCGCCCACCATGCTCACGCGGTCGATGGGCGTGCCGAGAATATTGATACGATGCAGACTTGGCATAAACGATTCAAAAAAAATCTAACTTTTTTGACGGGATAACAAGAGGGACGGGATAAAAATACAATCGTGTTGATCCTGTTATTCGGTCAAAACAAAAGCTGCCTCGAAGCGGCTCCAGTTTTAAACTTTTGTTACTTTGAGTTCGCACCAACTTACTTGTACTATGGCGCCATTCGTGCGGGAAGCGCCTGGCCTTTCTTCCACGGCATGATGAGTTGGCGCAGCCGTGACAATTGGTCCGCCCGCAAAAAGGACACAAACGCCGGATCGTCCAGACGAGGTTCACGGCGAAGCCACGCCTGCAAATAGCCCAAGCCAATCGAGAGGCCGTTGAGGATAAAAGGCCGTTCTGTCATGCGATACAAACAGCGCACGACGACGAACAACGGGTGAGAGCCGTAATAATATTCGCCCATGCCAGTTTTAATTTTGCCCCAAACGATGCCGCGGGCCGTGCCCATTTGCCGCAAATGAATCACTTTAAGCTCGGGGTAGTTTGCAGTTTGCCAGCCAAGCAATCGCGCGCGATACACATCGATCGTGTCCCAGCCTAAATGCGGCACCAGTCCACCGATGGCGTCAAAACAAGTTCGCCGGTAAAGCTTGATCGGGCCGACCACGAAATCGGGCGCCACTTTTTCTTGAATTAATTTGCCAGACGGTTCCTGCAGATACGTGACACCGCTTGCCAAACCCAGATGGGGTCTTTGTGCAAACTCCTGCAGCAGTGTTGAAAAGTAATCCGGCGCAAATTCCAAATCGCCGTCCATTTTGCAAACGAAATCGTACTTTTGATTCGTAAGCTGCGCCAAACCTTCATAGAAGGCTTCGACCACGCCGCGCCCAGGCTCACGAAAACCGCGATTCGTGCGGCGCATGACTTTGATCCAGGTAAAGCGCGATGCCGCCTCTTGCGCAAGCTCGAACGTTTGATCGGTCGAGCCATCGTCTACGATCACCCAGGCCTGTGGCCGGTGTTGCTGTTGGACGACGGAGTGGATGGTGCGCGCCAAATATTTCGCTTCATTGCGCACCGGTGAAATAATGACGTAATTGGATAACATACTATTTGGAACAAAACCGGTTATTATGCGGCTTCCGTGACAATACCACGCGTGAATTTTTTAGCCCTCACAGCAGAAAGGTCTTGAGAATAAAATTCAGCTTGCACGGGCTTTTTCGTCACCGCCGCAATTTTATCCAGAAGTTTTTTGGTGTTGACAACGAGATCATGCTCTTTGGCGATATGCTGGCTCGCGTTCGCGACCAGCGTTTGCCGCAACCGCTCATCGGCTTGCAAGCGCAGAATGGCTTGCGCCAGCGCCGCAGGATCGGCCGGCGGCACCACGAGGCCGTGACATTCATGTTGAATCAATTCCGGAATACCGGTAACGTTTGAGGCAATGACCGGCACGTGCATGGCCATGGCTTCCATCAATGTGGTTGGAATGCCGTCGCGGTCACCGGAGTTATCCACGACGCTGGGCTGCACGTAGACCTCGGCTTGCCGCAAGAATTTTTTGACGTCGGCTTGCGCGCCGAGCAAATTGACGTGGTCTTGCAAATTGGCTTCTGCGATCGCCGTTTGCAAGGCGGCGCGTTCAGGCCCATCGCCGACGATCCAACAGCGAAAGGCTTTTTGTTGTTGCGCCAAAATTTCGCAGGCGCGGATAAGATGGATGAAGCCTTTCTTGGGGACGAGCCGGCCAATCGAAAAAATCAGCGGTGGTGCTGAGTTGGTTCGCGCCGCGCGCGGCGGACGAAACTCCGTGAGATCGAGGGCGACACGATGCACTTGCAGGTTCGACGGCGTTTGCAAAGAAAATTTTTCCCGGATATAATTCCGGTTGAAATCGGAAATCGTGAGCGCAATTGGGGCGCGCTCGATTTTAAGATCGAGCAGCAGCGGGTCGGAATAAATATCCTGCGCATGGCAGGTAAACCCGAACGGAATGGCGCTCAATTCGCTTGCGGCCATGGCCACGCTGGAAGGGCCGTTGGCAAAATGAGCATGGATGTAATCAATGTGGCGCCGTTTGCAGAGATACGCCAAATAAGCGCCTTCGAGAACGTGCAAGACAAAACGTTTTTTGGCCGCGAAATGCCGTGGAGCACGGCGCCAATACAATTGCAACGTTTGGAAGAAACGCGCCGGCGCACTGGAGGCAAAATGCAAAAGACCCAAAACGAACCGCGCCGGGTGCGGCGGCCAGAGATAAGTGGTCTCCTGGCGGAAATGCGCCGCGGCTGGCGGCAGCGGCTCCGGTTCCGGACGGTGAATTGAAAAACAAATGACATGCGCGCCTTGCCGGCGCAATTCATTGATCTCGCGGTAAACAAACGTTTCGGACAACTTGGGAAAACGCGATACAATGTAGGCGATCTTCATCATGCCGCCTCCGCCGCCATAAACTCATGAACATCGCTGTGCGACATTTGCGGCATCGACGTATCGCTAACAAAAAGCCGATGCCAAATTTCCAATGTGAGGAGACGGCCAATGAGATCGGCATGGTTGCCCTGCCCTTGCTTATGATGCTCCAGCAACGTCTGCACGCTATGGCGATCAAAAAATCGTGAGCCGTTTTTCCAGTCGTCGATCAAGTATTTATGCACCAATTGCCAAAACGGCGGCGTGGTACGAAGCAGCTCGTTGTAGTCAAGCATGGGAGGAGAATTAGAATCCGCTGCCGCGCGGGCGAAACAAAATTCGCGCAACATTTGGGTTTGATGAGAAATGTATCTGGCGCCGAGATGCAAATGCGTGCGCCAAA
>JBOHQZ010000350.1:0-6899 GCA_050732275.1 bacterium | reverse complement strand
GGTGCCTGGCACCATCGTCGGCATCATTCTCGGTTACGTCACGCAGAAATACGGCAAAGAACCCAAGCCGGCAGCGGTACACTAATTCGACGAAGGGAGGAAGGATGCGCAACAAAAGCAAGTTGTTTTACAAGCTCGGCAGCTATGTTTTGCTTCTCTTCGGCGCCGTTCATACTGTTGCGTTTTTTACCGATCCGGCCAAGTTGTTGACTGACGAAGAGAGCAAAAAAGTCTGGCAGCTCATCGATACGCATCAATTCAACATCGAGGGTATGGTTTTCACCATTCGAAGCCTGATGTTGGGATTCAATTGGTATCTGGAAGTTTTCACCTTGGGTTTGGGCGTTTTGAATCTGCTCATCGCCAGGCAGCTCGCTGAGCAGGTTTCGTCGCTGCGGCTCATGGCCGTTGCTAACGTAGTGATCGTCGGTTTGTTGGTTGTCGTGACCGCGATTTATTTTCATCTTCCGCCACTGGTTTTATTTGGATTCTCTTGGCTGTTTTTTCTCGCGTCGTTGCTCACGGCCAAGGAAAATAAATCGTAGTCCTGCCCCCTGTGGGGCATTGTTACAATTTCAAATTCTTTGCTTTTGACATCGACCCACAAGGGGTCGAGGCTACGGATTTGTACAACAAACTTATCTTGAAGGAAACAATCCATGATCAGAAAAATGATATTGCTCATTCCTGCCATTATATTAATCGCTTCGGCCAGATTGGCCACGGCGCAGGATGAGCTGGTCGAGAATCTGAAATTCTTCAAACCGTACATCGGCAAAACCTGGCGAGGCGAGTTGAAAGGCGCCGGCCAGGAAAAACCGGCTATCGACATATCGCGTTGGGAGCGGGCGCTCAACGGCCAGGCGGTTCGCATCGTGCATTCGGTCAACAACGGCGAGTATGGCGGCGAGTCCATCATCTTGTGGGACAATCAAAAGAAAAGCCTGGTATATTATTATTTCACCACTGCCGGCTTCTACACGCATGGCACGATGACGTTGGAGAATAACAAGTACATCTACCACGAATACGTGACCGGCTATCAAAACGCCAGCATTACCGAGGCCAAAGGCACCGGCGAATTTACTGCCGACGGCAAGTTAATCAACAAATCGCAATATCTCAAGAACGGCAAATGGGAAGATGGGCACGCCGCAGTCTATATTGAAGATACAACGGCGCAGGTGGTTTTCAAGTGACCAATATTGCCACATAACCAGATTGAATCCACACGAATCAAAAACGCTGAATGACTTCAGTGCTTGGAAGGTTAACCATGCCATTCACTTTCTCCGAACCGATTCGCGTTTTTTATGAAAAGTATGATGAGGCGAATCGTTTAACCACCGGCGCCTTCCAACTGGAACTGGCGCGCACGCAGGACATTTTGCGGCGACATTTGCCAGCGCCGCCGGCTGTTATTTTTGATATCGGCGGCGGCCCTGGTGTTTATTCGTGCTGGCTCGCGCAACTCGGTTATCAAGTGCATCTGCTCGACCCTGTTCCCTCGCATATCGCGCAAGCGAAACAATTGGCAGCGCAACGAAATGCGCCGGTCGCGAGCATGACAATCGGCGACGCGCGCCAACTTGATTTTGCAGATAACAGCGCCGACATCGTATTGATGCTCGGCCCGCTTTATCATCTCCTCGAACCAAAGGATCGCCGCGCCGCGCTTCAAGAAGCGCATCGCGTGCTGCGGCAAGGCGGCAGCTTGTTTGCGGCGGTGATTTCGCGTTTTGCCTCGGCGCTCGACGGCCTCTTTCAAGGCCTGTTGGATGATCCGCAATTCGCGCAAATCGTCGAGCGTGATTTGCGCGATGGAAAACATCTCAACCCCACTAACAACATTATTTATTTCACAGAATCCTATTTCCATCGCGTTGAAGAGTTGGCGGAGGAGATCAAAGCAGCCGGTTTTCATTACGAAAAAACTTTGGCTATCGAAGGCCCTGGCGGTTGGCTGCAGAATTTCGACGCATGGTGGAACGAACCGGCGCGGCGGAAACGTTTGCTTGATTTGATGAAGAAATTGGAAAACGAGCCCAGTCTTATCGGCGTCAGCGCGCATGTCATGGGCATTGCACGAAAACCGTAGCGCAGACGTCTCATCTGCAAAACGACTTTTTTGCACTAATTGCACTTAGCTTTTCGCGCCGTTAGCATATTTCGTGGCAAAATTATCTCAGGAGAAAATTGCATGAAATCCAAATTTCTGTTCATCCTTCAATCACTCCTGCTTTTCCTGCTGTTCGGCGTCGAAACCATTGCACAAAACAAGAATTCACAACTCACACCGGAATATCAATCCTACCTCGCACATATCGCCGCGGCGAATGCTTCGCTGCGTTTGAATGAAGCTGCGGAAGCGAAACGCTGGTTGGCTTCAGCGCCGGTGAAATATCGCAATTGGGAATGGCGCTATCTCAGCGCGCGCAGCGACAATAGCATCGCGACGATTCCAATATCCGATACGACGCCGGATGAAGTGCATTACAGTCCGGATGGCAAAATGCTCATCGCGGCGATGCAGGATGGCACGATTCGCTTTTATGATGCCGCAAGCTTGCAAGAAAGCAAACGTCTCACCGGCCACAAGAACGCGGTTTACGCGGCGAAAATCAGTCCGGACGGCGCACGCGTCGTTTCCTGCTCGCGCGACAGCACTATCGCGATTTGGAATCTCGCCGCCGGCAACATCGAATGGCAAGTCAAAGGCGGCGGTTTTGGTTTGGCAGATGTGGATTTCAGTCCGGATGGCAAGACCGCGGCTTATTGCTCTTGGTATCTGAAGAATCGCAGAGTCGTCGGCATCGTTTCGCTTTGGGAGGTTGCAACCGGCAAAGAAATTTGGCGCACCGATTTTCGCGACAAGCCTATTCTCGATATTCGTTTCAGTCCCGACGGCAAGCGTCTCGCTGTTGGCACCTGGGGCTGGCGCGTCGGCGTGTGGAATCTCGAGAAGAAGGATGAACCGCCAATGGAACTGCATTTCGACGACGTGCCGGCGTATTCGGCGATTGACGACATCGCTTTCAGTCCGGATGGCAGCAAGATCGCAGCAGCCACTAAAAATTCGACGCCGCGCGTGTGGGATTTGGCAACCGGCAAATTGCTCTTCGAGTTGGGCGGACATCAGCAGCCGGTTTTCGCCATTGGTTTCAGCACCGACGGCAAGCGCATTTATACCGGCAGCGCCGATGCCACGCTGATGATGTGGGACGCCGAGATGGGCAAGTTGATGAAGAAAATTTATGGCCATGAAAACGGGATCAGCTCGATTGCATTTGATCCGGCTGGCGGGCGCTTCGTCACTGCGTCGTCGGATAAGACAATTCGAATTTGGGAGGCCAATTTTGGCCTTGAATTTGCGAACGAGCAAGGCCGCAGCCAGTACATTTATGCTTTTCCTTTGAGCAAGGACGGTTCGCGGCTGGCGACCAGCGGCCCCGATAATACCATCAGCATTTGGGAAACGCAGTCCGGCGCGCTGATTAAAAACTTCAAAGGCCTGGAACGTTTAATCAACGCGGCGGATTTGAGTCCGGATGGTTCTTGGCTGGTGGCGTGCAACTGGGATACGCTGGTAAAAATTTGGAACGTGAAAACCGGCGAAGTCCATCGCGAGCTGAAAGGCCTGCCCGCGGGCAGCAGCAGTTGCGCTTTTAGCCCCAACGGCAAATTAGTCGCTTCGGCATCGAATAAAAAAGCCGCGATGGTGTGGAATGTCGAGACCGGTGAGCTGCTCAAAAAATTGCCGCACGAAGCGAATCTTTATTTTGTCGCTTTCAGTCCGGATGGCTCGATGCTCGCCACCGGCGGCCACGACGGGGCGCTGACATTGTGGAGCACGAAAACTTTCGAGAAGATTCGTAGCATATCCGCTCACAAAGGAACGATCTATTGGATCGCCTTCACCGCCGATGGCAAGAAGATGGTAAGCGGCGCGGAAGACAATGCCAAAATCTGGGATGTCAAAACCGGCAATGTCTTGCACGAATTGAAAGGCCATGCACAACGCGTGTGGACGGTGGCGTTTTCGCCCGACGGCAGCAGACTGGCTACCGGCTCGGCGGATTTGACGGTGCGCCTTTGGGATGTCGAACGTGGTATCACGGTGGCGATCTTCTCGGATTTTTCCGATCCGGTTTACAATCTCGCCTTTTCTCCTGATGGCACGCGGCTGTTTGCAAATTCCAGTGGAACTGAGATTGTGAGATACGATACCGTGCCGCATCGTGATCAGCTTGAAAAGCATAATTGAACAGAACGCGAAAAACGCTGTCATAAAACAAGCATCTCATTCCTCTCACAATCAATGGACAGCGTTTATGCACAACAAAATTTCGCGGCAACTTTTGTGGCTCAATCTGTTGCTTGCTCATACACTCATCGCCCAGAGCAATCATGTCACGCCCCAGCTTCGTGCGCACAAAATCAATTCCGATATTCATCTTGACGGCCTGCTGGCCGAGACTTACTGGCAAGGGATGGAGGCAACTTCGGATTTTCGCCAGATTCAACCACGTGAAGGCGAGCCGGCGACGGAGAAGACCGAGGTGCGGGTTTTGTATGATCACGACAATCTGTATATTGGCGTGATTTGTTACGACGCCGAGCCGAATAAAATCGTCGCGCAAAAATTGCAACGGGATGGCCTGCTTGCCGATGATGATACGTTTGGCTTTATTTTGGATACCTACCACGATCACCGCAACGCCTACTTTTTCTCCACCAATCCGAATGGCGCTGAGGAAGACGGCCAAGTGACCGACGGCGCTTTCGATATCAATTTGGATTGGGACGGCGTGTGGGAAGTCAAAGCCAAAATTCACCAGCAGGGTTGGTCGGCGGAATTTAAGATTCCGTTGTGGAATTTAAAATTCCAGTCGCTGCCGGAGCAAAGCTGGGGGATCAATTTCACGCGCATCATCAAGCGCAAAACCGAGCAAGTGAATTGGGCTTCGTGGTCGCGCGACAACGGCGGCTTTCTGCGCATCTCGCGCGCCGGCGATCTGCTGAATTTGCAGGAGCTGAAGCAAGGCTTCAATCTGCAAATCAAACCTTTCACTTTGGGGAAATCCACGCGCGAGAATTTGCTGGAAGCCAATCCGTTGCGCGATGAAAAACTCGATGCCGGGCTGGACGTTAAATATGGATTGACTTCAAACCTCACGCTCGACTTGACCGCCAACACCGATTTCGCGCAAGTCGAGGCGGATGTCGAGCAAATCAATCTGACTCGCTTCCCGCTCTTTTTTCCCGAAAAGCGTGAGTTCTTTTTGGAAAGCGCCAGCACGTTTCAATTCGGCGAGCCGGGATTTTTCGGCCCGCCCTCCATCCTACTCTTCTTCAGCCGCCGCATCGGCATCGAGGGATTCGGGAGCATCGTGCCGATTACCGCCGGCGGCCGTCTCACTGGAAAAGTCGGGCGATTCAATATCGGCGTGTTGGATATTTTGACGGATAAAGAGAACGGCCTGCCGAGATCGCATTTTTCCGTAACGCGCGTGAGCCGGGATATTTTTCAGCGCTCCAAAATCGGCATGATTTTCACCAATCGCTCCGACATTGGCCGGAACCACCAACAAGCCTACGGCGTCGATGCCGATCTTTGGCTGAGCAACCCGATGGTGTTTCAAACCTTTTTCGCGCAAACCCACACTTCGAACACCGGTCGGATTGATCGGACTTGGAAGTTGGCGTTGGACTTTACCAAAGACCATTGGGGTTGGTTTGCGGGCCAGACAGCCATCGACAAAAATTTCGATCCGGCTGTGGGGTTCGTTTTGCGGCGCGATATTCGGCGCACGTTCTTGACCTTCAGGATGAGTCCCCAACCCAACGGAAAATTTTTGCGGCGCACCGATATCCGCCAAAGCCTGACGCATATTACAAACTATGCCGGCCGGTTGCAAGATTGGGAGTATCACCTGATTTTTCAGAACGAGCTTTCAAGCGGGGATTTCGTGAATATCAACTACGGCCGGATTTTTGAGCGCTTGGAGCAAACCTTTCCGTTCAGGAGCGCTATTGAGATTCCCACCGGTGATTATAAAAACAACAGCGTCAGCGCCGATTTTCAAAGCAGCGCGAAGCGAAAAATCACCGGCTTTGCCAATATTTTGTGGCGGGACTTTTATGCGGGCGAATTATTCAACTGGGGCGGCGGGCTTGGCTACAGCCCGAATCCGCATCTTTCTTTCGGATTGGATTATGACCGCAACAAAGTTGATTTGCCGCAGGGCAAATTGGACACCGATTTGTTTGCGCTCCGCTTGAATCTGGCTTTCAATACCCGCCTCTTTTTCAATACACTCCTGCAATACAACAGCGAGACCAACGAGCTCAGCTCCAACCTGCGTTTGAATTTCATACACAGCGCTGGCAGCGATTTGTTCGTCGTCTACAACGAAAGCCGCGGCCGATTCGGCGAGGATTTGGGGGACGGCTTGCCGGCGCGCAATCGGGAATTTATCGTCAAATTCACCCGCCTGCTCAAACCATAGCGCGGACGAGCCGTAACCAAAAAAGATTAAAGGAAATCGCGACAAGGTTTAATAGAAAAGTAGCGGTAAAAAACAACTTGTTACTTTTCAATCAACCTTGAAAGGATGCGTTATGATGGCGATTTTTCCTCTTTCATTTCAACTGCTGTTGAGCGCCATTGGCTTGAGCGCTCCGGGAGCAGAGCGCGCGGTAGTGGCGGAAGTCGTGGTCAAGGCCGGCGTGGACGATGCATGGAAAGCGTGGACGACCGAGGAAGGCATTACAACCTTCCTGGCGCCGGCGTGCAAAATCGATCTTCGCGTTTTAGGCGTGTTTGCTATTTCCTTCAATCCGAGCGCGCCGCCAGGCCACCAGACTGCGGAAGACAACTTGATCCTGGCCATTCAACC
>JBOHQZ010000349.1:0-6933 GCA_050732275.1 bacterium | reverse complement strand
TCATAGGGATTCTGTAAAATTTTAGGCAACGACACCCGCGCCGCAAGGCGATCATGGCCTTGTTATGTCATGCCTTCTATAAGTATAGACAATTTCAAAGCCGCCCTTCTCACGCTTTTTCAAAAAAGTTCATGTGAAGATTTTGTAATGGGCTTATTCTGAAATTTCATCAAGATAACGGCGAGACCGAGTAAAAATTCAGCAAACGACGTATAAAATCCTACAGAATTGGCCCAAAGGATGAAAAAGCGACCAATGGATAAGAAAATTTTGGTCCGCCAGTTTATGTTTATCCGTTGGCCGCTTTTTATCCGTTGGTTAAATTTTTTAGCGTTTCAAACCTGGTTTGCCAACATTTCTGTTTATTCAATCACGATATTTTCAATTCCCTCCGGCGCGGGCGGATATTTCATGTCCAGGCTTTCCAATACTTCCATAATACGCTCCGAGATCACCACATTGCGAAACCATTTTTTATTGGCGGGGACGACGTGCCACGGCGCCCACGAGGTGTTGCAGCGGTTGATGGCGTCCTCGTAAGCCGTCATGTAATCATCCCATCTGGCGCGCTCTTTCAAATCGCCCGGATTGAATTTCCAATTTTTGCTCTTGTCCTCGAGGCGTTGCTCCAAACGCTCTTTCTGCTCGTCTTTGGAAATGTGAAGAAAAAATTTCAGAATCGTTACGCCACTGTCTGCCAGAATTTTCTCAAAATTGTTGATGTGCTCATATCGTTTTTTCCAAACCGCTTCCGGCACGAGGTTGTGGATGCGGACGATCAGCACGTCCTCGTAATGCGAGCGATTAAAGACGCCGATGTAACCCCGAGGGGGAACGTGCTCGTGAATGCGCCACAAAAAATCGTGCGATAATTCTTCCGGCGTCGGCGCTTTGAAGTTGGTGACATGGCAGCCTTGCGGGTTGATGCCGGACATGACGTTGCGGATCACGCCATCTTTGCCTCCGGCATCCATCGCTTGCAAAACAACGAGCAAAGCGTGCTTGCCTTCGGCATAGAGCACCTCCTGCAGTTCCGCCAGGCGTGCAACATTTTTCTCCAGTTCTGCCTTGGCTTCATCTTTGTCCTTGTAGTTCCCGGTATAATCCGGATCGAAATCTTTGAGGCGAATGCGCTCATCGCTCGGAATCAGAATCGGCTGCTTCATCACGTCCTCCTTAATTTTTTCTAAACGCGGCAAATTTCTCTTTTCCCCCACTGATTGAAGAATCCCACTGATTTTCTAAAATTATCCGTAGGGTTTTTCAATCCGTGGAGATTATTGTAACACATTTTGAGGTTTGAAGAATAACTTCAATGGAAAATTGCGTTTTTTTATTTTATGAATTATTGAACAAAAGTCAAGGTGAATTTTATAGCCTCTGTAATGCCCTAGAAAAGATTCCTGCGGAACGACGTTTTTCCTCTTGCTTTTTCCACAAAATAGCCTTAAAATTTTTTATGATCTAGTTTTGAGGACAAGAACTACATCGAGATGATGACAACTGGACCCTGCAAAAATCACCCTGATGCCACCGTTCGCCGGCGCTGTTATGCCTGCGCTCAGTTCATTTGCACGCAATGCAAGCTGCTGTTGAGCCGCCATTACTTTTGCAGCGAGCGCTGCCACAAACGCTTTTTGCTGCGGGGGCGCATCAATGCCTTTTTCCGTCCCGTCGGCGAAACGCTGCAGCCGCTCTGGCAATTTATTTTGCCGTGGGTGATAGAAAAAGCCGGAGCCAAAAAACGGCGTGATTCGATCAAAGCCTTGAAGTTGCACGATCTCATGATCAGCTTCGTCGCTATTTTGTTGCTCGCCTCGCCTTTGATCGGCGTCGCCTTATTGTGGCGGCAGAACCGGCAATTGCAAAGCCGCCTCGAGCGGATCGAGCGCGTTGGGAAGACGGCGGTCCCGGCAAATCATGCAACGGCGCTGGCAGAAACAAATCACGTTTTTTTAAAATTAGACAAACCAGCCAAGTCGATGGTCACCGGCAGCCGAATAAGCGTCGAGGGTGAGGCGCCGGATGGACAAATTATCAGCTTGGTCGAAGGTGATTGGGTGCTGGCCGTAACGCTGCCCAAAGCCGGACGCTTCACGCTGCCGCCGGTGACGCTCAAGCCAGGAACAAACCAACTGATGGTGCGAGCGCTTGATCATGATGGCAAGATCGTCGCCTTGCAACGCTTGGCTATTTCTTCGGGCCGGCCGACCGCCAATTATCTCGCCATGGATTTGAGCCGCGGCAGCATCGAGCGCAAGCAAGTTTCTCTGACCTTCGACGGCGGCTCGACCGATAACGCCGCGGTGCAAATTCTCGATATTCTTAAAGAAAATCAGTTGCACGTAACGGTTTTTTTGACCGGCGGTTTTGTCGAAAAATTCCCGGACATCACCAGACGTATCGTGCAAGAAGGCCACGAGGTCGGCAACCATACCTGGAATCATCCGCACTTGACTTCGTTCGCTAACGACAAGCGTAACGAGACGCTGCCGAATGTGACGCAGGAGTTTTTGCAGGAGCAGCTCAACCGCACGGCCAGGCTTTTTGAGCAAGTCACCGGCGTGAAGATGGCGCCGTTTTGGCGGGCGCCGTACGGCGAGCACAACGCGGAAATTCGCCAGTGGGCCGCGGAGCTTGGTTATCGCCATGTCGGCTGGACGAGAGGCCGGAGCTGGCAGGAGAGCTTAGACACGATGGATTGGGTAGCGGACACCACTTCCGGGGCGTATCACACTGCCGAAGAAATTCTGACGCATCTGATGGCGATGGCGGAAAATGAGGCGAACGGCGTCAACGGCGGCATTATCTTGACGCATCTCGGCAGCCACCGGCAAGACGGCGACCATTTTTATACGGTTCTGCCGCGTTTGATCGCCGGACTACGGAAAAAAAATTACGCGCTCGTGAAAGTTTCGGAATTAGCGGAATAAAACATTGCTTTTCGAAAAAAAAGTCGTTATCTTGAGGGACTGGATTTCTGGAGATGGGATAAAGCAATTCAAATGGATAAAATTGCCGTTTTTATTTCCCGCCTCCTTAAACCCGATAGCGCGGTTTTTTCGCTTGACAAAGCGAAAAGATAATGTTATATTTGCTTCTACGCTCTAACCTGCTCTTCTAGCACTGCATCCTAAGGAAAGGATATTATACTCATGAAAAGCGCGTCTCTCCTTATGGCCAATTTTCCCGACGAGGACGGCATCCTACCCACCCGGTTTTGTTTGGACTGACGGAATCGGATTGGCCTGCAAAATATCCTTTCGGAAACAGGTTGGGCAAAAAGCCATGCCTTTTCCATCAAAAAATCGTTAGCTTGGATGATGGGTTGCGCCCGTGTGACTACAGCCTTAGGGCGGCGCCTCGAAAGCTGACAAATTAAAACTTCCAACTCCGATGACGGCGGAGGAACGCCGTTTTAGAAAGAGTTTTGTAAAGCTCACGGAGAAGTTGAGTGACCGCTGAAAAATCTCAAGGAAAGAGATATGTCTATTCGGGCGGATATGCGCATACAAGGCGAGAAAAATTTCTCGGAAGAAATGGCGCCGTTGTTTCTCCATGTCGATCAGCGCAGCAACAGGGATTCGTTGAACGAAGCGCGGCGCAGTTCTGATCACGCCAGCAATCTTCACAACAATGCCGCGGTGACGCCGATTCTGCCATCGGCCAACGGGAAAGAGCACGCTTCGGCGGTGCCAATGCAGTTGCGGATGCCGCGTTGCGCCAATGGCAACGGCCTCGGCGAAGATGCGACGATTTTTCCATATATCCCGCGCAAGCGCCAGGAACGCAACGGCCTGCTCATCGACTATCTTTATCTGCCGGCTCCCGATGCTGCCGGCGATCAGGTGGATTTTCTCATTCTCGGCGAAAATCGCGTCGGCGTTTTGCTCGCCGACGTTTCCGGTAAGCTCAGCAACGAGAATCTCCCTATTATTAAGACTGCCCTGCGATCGAACAGCGCCGGACTTTCGACGGCGGCTACTTTGCGCTATCTCGACCAGCGCCTGTCGGAATTTAGCGGCAACGGTTTTGCCATTACCGCTTTTTATGCTATTTTTGACCAAAACAAGCGCTTGCTGCATTTCGCCAGCGCCGGCCACCTGCCGATGTTGCTTTACCGCCCGGCGTCCGGAAAAGTATTTTTGTTGAACACTTCCGGCTCGCCCTTCGGCGGCGTAGCGGTTAAGGGCCTGCCTTTCAATTCAGCAGGCAATGGCGAGGCTAAGATTGAGGGGGCGAACGGCGTCGCGCGAGATTTGGCAATAAGCGACGCCAACACTTTGAAGAGCGAGCGGGTTGCGCTCCGGCAGAATGATCTTCTCATTTTATACAGTGACGGCCTGCTGGCAATTCGCAATGCGCAAGACGAGTATTTTGGCCGCCAGCGCCTCGTCGATTTTGTACACAAGTTCAGCGAGCTTAACCCGACCGATTTTCTGATTGAGCTGAAACGCACGCTTGAAAAATTTGCCGGCGACCGGCCGATGGCCGATGATATCACCGTTATTGCCCTCAAAAATGTTTTGCGCGATTTGGACAAGCCTCATCCTGAGGCTGCGGGCTATGATTTGGAGCACCGTTTTCTGACGACGAACGAAGAGCAAGCCATTCTCGAGGTTCTGCGTGAAAACTCCAAAGCCAGCGCCGTGGAAATTCTGGGCTGCCTTAAGGACGGTGAGTATGCGTATATTCAAGGCGAGCAGATAGAAACCTATTTGCTGCAGCTCGGCCGCTGGCTGCAGCCTTGGGAAGAGCGCAACGGCAGGAACGGCGCCCAAGTCACGCCAGGCGCTGGCGCGGCGGGAAGTAACGGCGTCCACGAAGCGGCCGTGCCCACCAAAAAACAGTTTCACGAAGATTTGCGCGCTGCCTTTCCCCTGCGGCAGCTTTTGAACAAGCACTATGAATTTCGCGGCAGCTCCAAAGAATTTGCCCAGGCGCTGCGCTTTTACGAGAACGGCGATTACGAACAGGCTCTGGCTGAATTTGCGCGCTTGCGTTCCACGATGCGCAATTCCGCTTCCATGCACTGCTTCTTCGGCAATCTGCACTTGTTGTTAAGCTCGCCGGCCAAGGCGCAGCACGAGTATCTGACCGCGCTGCAGCTCGATCCGCGCTGCGTACACGCACTGCTGGCGTTGAGCTACATCGCGCTGCTTCAGGACGACTACCCGGCGGCAATCGATTCCATCACCACGGCGCTCCGCTTCAACAAAAATTTGAGCCTCTACGAGCAGTTTGCGGAAAAACTCATCGCCGCGGTGGAGCGCTTGGAAAACCGCAATGAATGGATCGTGTAATCTCTCGAGGTGCGCTTTCCAAACGACGGCCACTTTTTTCCTCGGTTATCCCTCCACATTTAAAGCCTCGCCTACGCGGTTGCCATGCTTATGAAGTACATTTTTTACGTCGAGGCGTCAGCACATATAAAATTAGATCTTGTCAATTTTAAGCTTGATTTTCTTTGATCTTTTCTTATTATTACTAAGAGGCCAAAGACAGCAATTTTAATTTTTATCGGTCGAGGGAGAAGTGATGAGGTCCTTAAAAAATTTTACACGTTTGACGTTTGGAGTTGCCCTGCTGCTGGGACTCGATTTTCAGATGGCTGAGGGACTGGCGCAGTGGCACTTATTGTATCGAACCGGCCTGCAGGCGATGGAGCGAGGCGACTGGGGCCGCGCGATAGAAAATTTTCAACAGGCGATCCGCGTCAAAGCGCGGGATTCCAAAAAGATCCGCGCGAGCGGCGTCATGTTTATCGAGTATTTTCCGCATCGCGAAATGGGGATTTGCTATTTTCATCTTGGGGACCTCGAACGCGCCAAGCAAGAATTGACCCTCTCGATGTCGCAAGAACCATCCGAGCGCGCCAGGAATTTTCTGGGCCGCATCAACCGCGGTGAACGCGCCTCCGGCCCGCCGGAAGGGCCGCCCAATCCGCAACCGGTAGCAACAACACCGCCTCGAACCGAGCCGCCCGCTTCCACGCTCGTTGGCGAGCGCCTGAGCATTGCCGTATTGCCGTTCGAGAGCAAAGGCATTGGCGGCGCGCTCGGCCAAATCGATTTGCTGGATAAGCTCGTAACCGGGTTCGTCGGCATCAACCGTTTCAAGGTTATCGAGCGGGCGCAGCTCGAAAGGATTCTCGAAGAGCAGAAACTCGGCATGACGGGAGTCATCGATGCCTCCACCGCGGCGCAAATCGGCAAGGGCATCGGCGTCGACGGCGTCGTGTGCGGCAGCATCACTCAGGGCGGCAATGCCGTCACCATCGATGCGCGCTTGATCGATACCGAGACCGCCGCCATCATCACCGCCAAGGATGCCTACAGCAACGGCCTGTCCCTGCAAAATCTTTCGCAAATGATTTCCGACTTGGCGGCCAGATTCAAGGCGGATTTGCCGCTCGTGAACGGATACGTCATCAGCGTGCAGGACGAAAAAGTCACGATCGATCTTGGCAATAAAAACGGCATTAGAAAAGGCATGAAGTGCCATGTCTATCGCGAAGGTGCGCCCATCGTGCATCCGGTGACCGGTGAAGTGCTCGGCAAAAACATCGAGGAATTGTGCGAAGTGCAAATCACCGACGTTTTCGATGCTTACGCCCTGGCGACGATCACCAAGCCCAAGAACGGGACGCCCGCCATTCGGGACAAGGTGATCACCAAATAAAATCAATCGCTGACGATTTTTGTGCTTGCGCTTTCGGCTAAATTTAATTATTTTTGGCTCGGATGATCTGAATAATATACATGGATAGGTCGGGTAGCTTATGCGAATGGCTAGTTAGCTGATTCCACTCACACTCACAACTATACACTCACAACTGTTTGGAGGAAAACATGAGAATAGCAAAGCTATTGATGCTGACTGCAGTGTTTCTTTTAGGTGCGAACGATCTGTTTGCCCAGCGAAAAAATCAAA
>JBOHQZ010000348.1:0-6939 GCA_050732275.1 bacterium | reverse complement strand
CTTCCGTTGATTTTAGTGAAGTCAGATTGGAATCGTCTGAAAATCGAGTTAATCTACCGTTATTTCAGTAAGCAAATTTGCAAGAATAATTTTTTTACTCCTCACCGAGCATGACTTCAACCATCTCAGCGCTTCCGCGTTCAGTCGGCACGCTTTCACCAGCTTCAATCCTGGCGCGCAAGCGTTGTTCAAGAAATATAAGAAGCCGCAACTTGAAGGTCAAGCGCATTTTTAAGACATACAGAAAAATATTGAGGAAAGAGACAGAATGCTATACCAAAAAGATTAAGCGGCCTCGCCCGCGAGGTGGGACAAAATGCGAGGCCGTTTACCGTATCTGCCGCTGCGCTCGAAGCGCTTGAAAATGTCATCCGCAAGCTCGGTTTCGTCTGTATGCCTTAATTCGTGCTCGGCAGCGTCACCGCCGGCTGCTTCGTCATGGCAATTTCCAAAACCGTCATGTGGTCGCTGTGAATTTGAACGCCGTTGATGATTTCATTCTGATAACCGGGCGCGCGAATTTCCAGCGTATAATTGCCGGGAAACAGTAAACGATCGAAACGACCGTGTGCGGCATCCGTATGCCGGCATTTGACGTAAGCAGCGTCGCAGCCGTTGACGTGGACTTCGGCGGCGATGGGTTTGCCGGTCTGGCGATCGCGAACGTGGCCGCTAACACCGCCGCAGAGCGCGCGCTCCATTAGATACAAAGCGCCTCGCACATTTTCTTTGACAATGCGCGGAATATCCTCCGGCGCGGCAAAATACTCCTCGCCGGTTTCGATGATGAAGTCAATCGTGCCCAGCTCGCCGTACATCCAAATCGAGCTTTGGCCGACGCGGCCATTGAGCGGCAAAACATTATAAGAACCGCCGCCGGAAAGCCGGCCGATTTGGCCAGCGCAGCGTTGGGCAATATCAACGATCAATTCCTGATCCGGCGCACGATGGAAATTGCCCCAAGGATAAAGCACTGACTCGCCATAGCTGTGATACGAAACACCCACCACGAAATTTTCGCGCCGGGCCAAATCCCGCAGCGTTTGAATCTCCTTCTCTGAAAACGCGCTGTCGCCGCGAAAAAACCAGCTCGCCGGGTTGCCGTCGCCGCCCTCATCCCAATTGAAATCATAATTGCGATTCAGATCGACGCCGTCGACGAGCGGATCGAACAGGCCATCGCTGTTGTTGTCGCGCAAATTTTTGCGCCACCAGGGAAACTGGAGCTGATTTTGGATAATATACTGATAACCATCCGGATTCACGATCGGAACCAGCCAAATTTCCAAACTATCTAGCAATCGGGTGTGACGAGCGCTTTTGCCGTAATTGGTCAGCAGTTCTTCCAAAATCGCTTTGCACAAAAATGCGCCGATCGGCTCGCGCGCGTGATGAATTCCCGTAAACAGCACCGCCGGCGCATCTTTATCAATGTCGGGGCTGGACGAAACCCGAATGCCCCAAATCGGCTGCGTCCAGCTCGTGGACCGGCCGATTTGATAGGCCTGCGCGAGGTGTGGAAACGCGTTGACGATGTCGAAAAATTGCCGTTCCATAACTTGCAGTTGCGGATACACACCCGGCACGGAGGCATTGTTGCGCCCGCCACGGAAGGCGCTCAAACTTGTCAATGGTCCAGTGGCAAGATTGGCCCACTTCAGGCCGTTTTGGTTCACTGCCGCCTCGGGTTGAGGCGTACCCATCAATTTCAACCACGAAAAGTGCCGCCACAGCCCCGGCGGATTGGGATCAACGGCGGAGGCATGGCCATCATCATGCGCCGGCGCATTTTTGTGTTGCCAGCGCATCAAGAGCAAACTGCACAGAAACGTAAAACATAGCCAACCGAAAAGCCCCGCCACGGCGGGGCGCCAAGCGTTCAACCGGAAAAGGCGGTATTTAGCCTCAGAGATGTGGTGCGGGGAAGATGGATTTCTCCGGTTCATCAGAAATACCCGTGTGGTGAAGATGTGATACGGCCTTTGCTGGGTCAAGAGCGGCGGCAACCCGACCAGCGCGGAACGGTCAATATAAGCTTGCAGGAGAAACTTGAACAAGCATGCATGGATCCCGCTCTACAGCACAATCAACGTCCCACCGGTTGGGACAAACGTCATCCATGATAAGCGGCAAGAAGAAACTCATCGAAAGCGGCGGCCGCTTCCTACAACCGAGCTTGGAAACGACTATGGAGAGAAACTACGAAAATCTTTTGAAGAGTGCAAGTTAAATTTTTGGCAGTTTGCCAGTTGACCGGTTAGCTTGTTGGCCGGTTCACTGGCTAACGGGCAAACTGCATCACAAACCCGCAAAAAACTTTACAGACGACTCGGCCAAATCGAACAACGGGCCCCAAAATACGCCCAACAAAACCGTGGGCACGGCGAGAACGGCGAGCAGGACGATGGCTGAAGCAGAAACCGGCAAACGCACGAGAGCAACATCTCCAGGAGTTTCCAGATACATCGCCTTGAAAATGCGCGCATAATAAAACAGCGAGATGACGGTGTTGATGACCGCCACGATCGCCAGCCAGATATACTGCTCGCCGCCGCGAACGAGCGCTGCGAGCAAATAAAATTTGCCGACGAAGCCGACGGTTACCGGCAAGCCGGTGAGTGAGAAAAGAAAAACCGCCATCGCCGCGGCCACAACGGGCGCGCGAAAACCCAGGCCGCGATAATCCTCAATGCGCTCGCTCTTGATCAACTCCTGGCAAATGATGACCACGAGAAAGGCGCCGAGATTCATCAAATAATAAGCCACTAAATAAAACATCGTCGCGTAAATCCCTTCGCGGGTAAGAAGGACGGCACCCATCAGCGAATAGCCGGCGTGGGCGATGCTCGAATAAGCCAGCAGGCGTTTGATGTTGCTCTGCTTGATGGCGATCAAATTGCCGAGCGTCATCGTGGCGGCGGAAATCACCGCGAGAAGTTGCGGCCAATTGATGCCGGCAACGGCGTTCCAACTCGCGCCGTCCGTAGTCGTCGCCAAGCCGGTGTTGAAAAACCGGATCAGCAACGCGAAACCGGCTGCTTTCGGCCCGACGCTCAGAAAAGCAGTGACGGGCGTCGGCGCGCCTTCGTAAACGTCCGGCGCCCAGAAATGGAATGGCACCGCGGCGATTTTATAGCCGAAGCCCGCGAGGATCAGCAACACCGAGATAAAGAGCGTCAGCGAGTTGGGATTGGAGCTGGTGAGAATTTTGGCGATTTCGTAGATGTTTAATGAGCCGGTGAGACCGTACAATAACGAGAGGCCATACAACATGAGGCCGGAAGAAAAGGCGCCGTAGATCGTGTACTTCAGTCCGGCTTCGCTGGAGCGTTTGACGGTTTTTAAATAACTCGCCAGCGCAAATGAGGTAATGCTCACCGTTTCAATTGCGATGAAAATAGTCAGCAAGTTCGTGGACGAGGCCATCCAAAACATGCCGAGCGTGGTGGCAGTGAGGAGAATGAAATATTCGCCGACATTACGGCCGGCCAGCTCGAGCGAGGACATTGAGAGAAAAACCACCATCACCATGCTGCCGAGGAAGATTAATTTGAAGAACAGAGCAAAGGGATCGACAACCATCATATTATTGAACAGCCCTTTGGCCGGCAGCGAATATTGCGCAATAACCGCCACGAACGCCAAAACGCATCCCACGACAGCGATGATGCCGAGCCACGGCGTTTGCTCGCGCTTGATCATAATGTCCACGATCATCAACACCAGCATCAGCGCAATCAGGATGATCTCCGGAATAAAATAGCCGAGACTGGTGATGTTATCCTGCAAGCGTGCAGTGAAATCCATTTCTGGCTCCAATCAAAGTTGCGTTCGTAGTATCGCCTTTAGTTTTCTTTTATACTGCTTTTGCCTAAGTTCACAAAGTGATGCCTAAAGGCATAACTACAAACTTACATTCCTCCCCACATCATTGGGGCTTCTTTCGTCATGAAGACGACGAGATTGTTCAGCGTTACTTCCAACAGGCTCAGCACCGGCGTGGGGTAGATACCGAGGAAAATGACGATAGCCGCCAGCGGCACGAGCGTAAACAATTCGCGGCCATTGATCTCAGGCAGATCGGCGTATTTGGGATTCAACTGGCCGAGGAACATGCGCTGCAGTGTCCACAACATGTAACCGGCGACGAGAACGATACCGAGCGTGGAGACGATGGTGTAAACTCTCAGATCAAACGCCGTCGAGCTGAACGCGCCGAGGAAGCTGAACGCTTCGCTGATGAAGCTCGAAAGCCCAGGCAGGCCGAGGTTGGCAAAAAACGCGACGGTGACGATGCCGGTGTAAATCGGCATTTTTTGCGCCAAGCCGCCAAAGCCTTCGACATCGCGATGATGGGCGCGATCATAAATCACGCCGACGAGGAGAAAGAGCATGGCGGTGACGGTGCCGTGATTGAACATTTGCAGAACGGCGCCGTTCATGCCGAGCGGGGTGAGACCGGCCATGCCCAGCATCACCACGCCCATGTGGCCGATCGAAGAATACGCCACCATCTTCTTCAAATCTTTTTGCGCCATCGCGCACAACGCGCCGTAAACGATGTTGATGACGGCAATGACCACAAACCCATACGCAAAGGGCTTATACATCATCGCGTCGGGCAAAACCGGATAGCTAATGCGGAGCAAGCCGTAGGTTCCCATTTTTAAAAGCACGCCGGCAAGAATGACGCTGATTGCGGTCGGCGCTTCGACGTGAGCGTCGGGCAACCACGTGTGAAACGGGAACGCGGGGATTTTAATGGCAAAGCCGACATACAAAGCCGCGAATGCGAGCAAGCGCACATTGAAGTGGCTGAGCAAACCTTGGTGCAAGGTCTGATCCATCATGTGCAACATATTGAAAGTGTGACCGCCCGTGACCGGATCTTTCACATTAAAATAGAAAACCAACATGGCGACCAACATGAGCACGGAGCCAAACAAAGTATAAAGGAAAAATTTGATCGCGGCATATTCGCGGCGCGGGCCGCCCCAAATGCCGATGAGAAAATACATCGGCAGCAGCATCACTTCCCAGAAGATATAAAAGAGAAAGAAATCCAGCGCGCAGAAAACGCCCATCATGCCGGTGTCGAGCAGGAGAAAGAGCGCGAAATAACCTTTCACCGCGCGCTCGATGCCCCACGAGGCAAAGATGCAGATGAACGAGAGCAGCGCCGTCAATAGCACCATCGACACGGAGAGGCCGTCGATGCCGACGAAGTACCAAATGTTATAAGACGGTATCCATTTGACCTGCTCCACCATTTGCATCGT
The DNA here is from genome assembly GCA_050732275.1 of bacterium. Classification (GTDB taxonomy): domain Bacteria; phylum Zhuqueibacterota; class Zhuqueibacteria; order Zhuqueibacterales; family Zhuqueibacteraceae; genus Zhuqueibacter. Next base: position 1,660 of record JBOHQZ010000348.1, on the reverse strand, counting down.
CGAAGTGTTGCGGTCGAAGTTGATGAAAATGAAGACCGCGAGCACGACCTGCAAGCCGGTGAACACCGCGGAGATCGCGCGGATGATGTTTGTTTGCTTATCCGAGCGCGGCACGAGCAACACCAACACCGCGCCGATGGCCGGCAAAAAGACTATCCAACTCAAAATGTTAGAAATCATTTCTTCCTCTGATTTAAATTGTAGCCATGCCCCCTTGTGGGGCGCTGTTGCTTCGACAGCCGCCCACTCCGTCCCGCTTCCATATAAAAGTTATGAAGACGGAGCGGGGCAAGGGGCGGAGACTACGAAAACTCAATTACGCAAACGCCAACTGCAAAACATATAACAACACCACCGCGCCGAGCGCCATCAAAATATATGTCTGCACGCGGCCGGTTTGAACTTCTCGCAGTGTCGCGCCGAACCAGCCGACGATGCGCGCGGTGAGATTGACCAAGCCATCGACGATTTTGTTGTCATTCCAACCGCTGAGCCGCGAGCCGAGAACCGTCACTTTCGCTACGCCATTGACCAAACCATCGACGGCTTTCAAATCAAACCAAGCGGAAACGCGGCTCATGAGATGCGTTCCGGCGAGCACGGTGGCAGCATAAAGCTCATCGAAATACCATTTGTTCCACAAAAAATTGTAGACGGGTTTGAAGCGCTCGGCAACCGCGTCGGCGGAAAATTTTTTCCAAAAGTAGAAAGCGGTGGAGATGAGAATGCCGAGGCCGGCAACAAAAATAGAAAGCCACATGGCCAATGTATGTGCCGTGTGCGCCACGTCATGGCCGGCTTCGGGAGCAGTTGCCGGCGCGATGGCCGTAGTCGCAAAAGCTGCCAATTCAGGTTTCTTGACGAGGTCTTCAAACCAATGGCCGTAACCTCCGACGACGGCGAGCACGCCGAGCACGATCAGCGGCACCGTCATCACTGTTGGCGATTCGGGCGCGTGATGATGCACTTCTTTTTTCGCCGGTTCGCCAAAGAAGGTGAGATACATGAGGCGAAACATGTAGAACGCGGTGATGCCGGCGCAAACCAAGAGCACGATGAAGATGACCATGTGGGTGGGATCATGCGACGTCATCGCTTTTTCGAGCGCGGCAGCAAGAATGGCATCTTTGCTGAAGAAGCCCGCAAAAAACGGCACGCCGGAAATCGCGCAGGTTGCCGCAAGCATGGTGGCGAAAGTGATCGGCATCTTGGTGCGCAAGCCGCCCATGTTGCGCATATCCTGCGGGTCGGAATGATGATCGTGCAGCTCGTGATACGCATGGTGCATGGCGTGAATCACCGAGCCCGAGCCAAGAAAGAGCAGCGCTTTGAAGAACGCATGCGTCATGAGATGAAAAAGCCCAGCCATGTATCCGCCGACGCCCAACGCGGCAATCATATAACCGAGTTGGCTGATGGTGGAATACGCCATCACCTTTTTGATGTCCATCTGCGTGATGGCAATGGTGGCCGCTATGAACGCAGTAATGCCGCCGATCACGCCGATGAAGAGCAAGGCGTCAGCGGAATAAAATACATAAGTGCGGCCAACCAAATACACGCCGGCGGCAACCATCGTGGCAGCGTGAATCAAAGCCGAAACCGGCGTCGGGCCTTCCATCGCGTCCGGCAGCCACACGTGCAAGGGGAATTGTGCCGA
>JBOHQZ010000347.1:0-6945 GCA_050732275.1 bacterium | reverse complement strand
ATGACAATGCCGGTATCCGCCCGAGTTGCCGTCATCGCACCGTTTTCGCTGCGCACAATGCCACGGAACGCACCTCCATACACCCATAGTCGTTGCGGGTTCTTCGGGTCAATGACAATACCCTCGGTACCCAAGCCTTCATAGCCGGTCAAGTATTGCACCCAGGTTTTGCCGCCATCAGTGCTTTTGTACATGCCATATCCTGGCGCTGCTCCTGGGCTAACGTAAATGATATTCGGGTTGGTTGGGTCAATGGCAATCTTGCCCCAGAAATCCTTGCGCACCAATTCCCAAGCAGGTTGCTGGGCAAGTAAATGAACAGAAATAAGGGGCGCAAAAATGAAAAAGTATTTTATGATTCGCATGGCATCACCTATGTCTCCGAGTAGGTCATAAAATTGGATTGAGCCAAAAGAGCGAATTTCAAAAGGCGGCGCTTGTGAGGAAGGGAAAATGAACGCACGATACACCTCTCTATTGATAAAGACACTTTCTGTGAGCAAAAACTCACAGCAGTTACAAAAATTTAATAAAGCAGATTGCTTGGATTATTCAAAGCCGTAACCAAGTTGACGTAATAATTTGGCACGTTCTGATCGTTCTGACTCACGAAAGCATACCAATTACCCGCTGGAGTACAATAGACTCTAACATCACGAGGGCCGTTCTGATCTGGATTCTGATTTATCCGTTGAATAGTTTTAATAATCTGCACGTTATTCGGATCAGTTACTTTAACCATAGCCAAACCGGAGCCTGGTGTAAGTGGGCTTTTGCCGCCGAGGCAAACCAAGGCATATTCATTGCCTTGATAAGTCCAGCCCCAAATATCGGCAAGCGGATAGTCTGTGCCTGAAGTGCCATAGGGATAAGGAGTTTGTCGTTTATACAGATCCTCGGTGCTAATGAAAGACGCCAGCACTACGTTTTTGGCTTGTTGTGCCTGCGTGGCAGATGATCCAATCCACAATAAACTGATCAGAATCATCACTTGAATGAATTTGTAAGTCTTCATGGTTGTCCTCCGTGACTAACGAATGAGCAATAATTTACGGATTAAAATTTCTCCCCCAGCCCTTAAACGATATAGATAAATTCCGCTGGCCATATCACCTCCTTTCGAGTTTTTTCCATTCCAGACAACAGAATATCGTCCAATATCTCTTAGTCCATTCAGTAGGCTGACAACGTGTTCTCCACTGAGATTGTACACGTCCAAAGCTATCGTTTCTTTTTTCGTAACGGCAAATTCGATTTTGGTTTGCGCGTTGAACGGATTGGGATAGTTTTGCAGCAGAGAGAATTTGGGCGGAAGAGAGGATGAAGGATGTTCCTGAACAGGGGTTAATAATGCTTGTGAAAGCCTGTAGATGCCATTCTTGCTTGGGTCATTGACAAAAACAGATATGTAGAGTGAATTCTGCGTTTGAGCTAACGACCACACTCTATAAACATCTTGCGGAAGGCCGGCATGATAAAACTGCCAACCCTTCCCGCTGTCTCGGCTTAGATAAAATCCTCCTTTGCCAGATGGAAAAGCTCCAGGACTACCCCCACTATAAACATAGTTTGTATCTAAATACGAAACCGCAAACCCACCTGCCAAAACATCAGAACCTGATGTTGCATCCGAGACAAAACTCCAATGCTCCCCCAAGTCATAACTTTTATATATATTACCTGACAAACCTGCAGCGTAAAGGGTCTGGCTCTTTGGGGCTTTCACAAGAAAGGAAATTGTCTGCTCAGCTAATATCTCTGGGTGAAGTGGGGTCCATGTCATACCGAAATCCTTGGAGCGCCAAATGCCAGATGACACACCAGGGCCACTATACACCCAAATGCTGTCTTCTTCAAGCCAGAAAAATAGAGGACTAAATATTAAGCCTTGACCATAGGCTTGTATTTGCTGCCAGCGCCGGCCACCATCAAAACTGCGATAAATCCCGCCCCCAATTGCCGTGTCCCCTGCATAAAGAATATCCCGTTTACTATCGTACGCCATTGCGCTTACTGAATAGCCATGATGATCTACAACAATGCCGGTATCCGCTCGTACCGCCGTCATCCCACCATTTTCACTGCGCACTATGCCGCGGAACGCGCCACCATACACCCATAGCCGTTGCGGATTTTGGGGATCAATTACAATCCCCGCAGCGCCCAAGCCTTCATAGCCAGTCAAGTACTGCACCCAAGTTTTACCGCCATCGGGGCTTTTGTACATCCCATATCCTGGCGCTGTTCCTGGGCTGACATAAATGATATCAGGGTTGGTTGGATCAATGGCGATCTTACCCCAGAAATCCTTGCGCACTAATTCCCAGGCGGGTTGCTGGGCAAATAAACTAAACGGATTGAGTAGCATAAAAGTGAAAAAATACGCGAGGAAGAAATAATTTGGGATTCGCATGGCATGACCTTATTGTTTTTGCGAAATTTTCTCGAATCAACGTAAAGATAAAAGCGGTAAGTTGGAGTGAGCTTAAAGAACGACACCAAAAGGCGGCAGCGTTTATAACTGGAGGAGAAGAGAAGAGAGAATCCCGATGTCAATAACGAAGCGTTTATACCCTCTTCCTGGCGGCATCCGAATCTGGATCCGATTCAATCCTAAACGCAGGCGGTATATACGGAATTCCAGGTTTATTGTCAATACATGTTGCAAAAATTTAACTTGCTATTTTGAGCTCAAAAAGTGCAAGCGCCAAGATTCCTGCATAAGCCGGCCTTGACTTTTGGCATAGGAATTTGTAAACTATCCATGTTTTGCAAAATTCATTTTTGCGGTCACGATCACGACCGCCAGCTTTTGCGGCCCGTCACCGGCGTCAACTATATCGTTTCCGGCACCGCCGCCAAGTCTCGCGATACGAAGTGGGCGGATAACACGATTTTTGCCGCCACCGATCTCGGCTTTGCATGGTGTCGCGTTTCCGCCGAGGAGTTCCACGTTCAATTCATCAATAAAACCGGCGAAATCGAATTTGCTTACACGGTCAATAAGGCCGGCTGGAAAGCTAACGGGAAGGCCGCGGACAAAGAGTAGTTGCAGTTGCAGAAGCAGTGGCACTAGCACGTTATTCCCTGCCACTGCTGCTGCCCACTGCCACTTTAATGAACAAGAGCAGCGGCAGTTGCACCGGCACGTTATTTCCTGCCACTGCTACTGCCCACTGCCACTTTGTATATTGGTTCCTATGCGTTTCATCCATTTCGCCGACACCCATCTCGGCTATTCGGATTATGCCAAAGTCGATCCTCGCACCGGAGTGAATCGGCGTGAGCAGGATTTCTACGACGCCTGGTGGCGCGTCATCGATGCCATCGTGGCAGAGAAGCCGGATTTTGTGCTGCACGCCGGCGATCTGTTTCAATCTTCTCGCCCGAACAATCGCGCCATCGCCGTCGCGCTGGAAGGGCTGGCCAAATTGGCCGATGCCAAAATTCCATTCGTCGTCGTGGCCGGCAATCACTCTATGCCGCGCATTCGCGCGCTGGGCAATATTTTTGAGGCCATCGCTGTGCTGCCCAACGTGCGAGCGTGCTATCAAGGGCGCTATGAAAAATTCATTTTGCCGCATCCCGTTTCGGGAAAATCGGGCGCGATTCACTGCCTGCCGCATTGCTCGTTGACCACGGAACTTGAAAAAGCTTATGCCGAATTGCACATTGAATCCGCCGCGGCATGGAATATTTTGGTGGCGCACGGCGGCTGGCGGTCGGTAAAAGGCGAAAATGGACTCGATACGCGCATGGGCGAATTTAACGAACAATTTCTCGAAGACCCGGAAGCGCGGCTCGGCCTGACGTTTGACTACATTGCGCTCGGCCACTATCATCGTTATCTTGCCATGAACGATCATACTTTTTATTCCGGCTCCACCGAACGCACCAGTTTCAACGAAGCGGGCTACACCTCCGGCTATATTCGCGGTGATTTGGAGCGGCATACGTGGGAATATGTCGCGATCCCATCACGGCCGATGTTGCGTTTGCAGGCGCTTGATTGTGCCGGCAAATCGCCGGCCGAGATCATGCGCGAGCTGGAACAACGCGCGAGCATGGAAATTCGCGACGCACTCATTTCTATTGAATTGCAAAATCTTTCGCGTGACACGTATTTGCAGCTTGATTTATCCGCCATTGATGAACTTTTTGCGGCGGCTTTTCACTTTGAAAGACAGTTGAATATGATCTCAGCCAGCCCCAAAAAAAGTCGAGACGAAACGCCAGTTGCTCAGGAAATCGGGCATATCGGTTCGCTGCGTGACGAATTCTCGCGTTATCTTGCCGCCAACGGTGACGGCGCTTTGCCGCGGGAAGAGCTTGAAAAAGAGGGCTTGCGTTATTTGATGGAGGCCGAACGTGAGGAATTGGGGGAGTAAAAACATCGCATGATTCTGCATTCTCTTCACCTGCATAACTTCCGTCGCTTCCGCCACGCCGAAATTGAATTTCCCGAAAACGTGATCGGCTTATTGGGCCGCAACGGCGCCGGCAAATCAACGCTGTTGGAAGCTATTGCCTGGACGCTTTACGGCAGCCGCGCGGCGCGCACCGACAAGCTGCAAATTCGCTCGCAGTTCGCGGGCGAGCGCGACACCTGTGAAGCGGAATTGACGTTCAAGCTCGGCGGCGAGAAATATCGCGTTCGGCGTTCGATTGCCGGCAAAAATGCGGCGGTCGAAGCAGCGCTCTATCACGGCGACGATCCATCTCCCGCTGCGGTGCGCGACAGCGGCGTCAATGAGGCAGTGGAAAAATTGCTCGGCCTCGACTATCGCGCGTTCGAGGCCTCGATTTTTGCCAAACAAAAAGAACTGGCGGCGTTGAGCGACTTGCAGGACGAGCAGCGGCGCAAAATCGTCAGCCGGCTGATCAATCTGGAAGCCGTCGATCGCGCCCGCCAGCACGTGTTGAGCGACGCCAACGAGAAACGCAAATTTCTCGAAGGCGCGCAAACGACGCAGGCCGATATTCCGGCGTTAGAGCAGCAGTTATCGCAACAACAGGCGCGCTTAAAATCGGCGCAAGAAATTTTACAGCAGCAGGAAGAAGCTGCGAAAGAACGCGCCGCACAACTTGCCGCGGCGCGCCAAAAATGGGACGGGGAAAGCAGCCGCCGCGATCGCTACAATCAATTGCAAACGGACATCACGGGGATTCGCATTCTGCGGCAGGAATTGGCGCGGCAACAGCAGGAGATCGAGAAAGATCAAAACGAGATTGCCGCGGAACAAACGCAGCTTTTGGCGTTGCGTCCGTCGCGGGAGGAACATGAAAGGTTGCGCCGCGAGCGCGACTTATTGCAATCACAGCAGCAGGAAGTGATCCGATTGCAGGAAAAGCAACACCTGGCCAAGACGCTTTTGGATCAAACCAGCGCTCGCAAGACGGAAGCAAGCGCGTGGCAGCAACAACTTGGCGAATTACAAAAGCTGGGTGAACGTGAAAAAATCGTTGAAAAGAACCATCAGCAAATTCAAGCCGAGGTGCTCAAATGGCGCACGGAAGAAAAGCGGCTCAGCAATGAGATAGAAAGCATAAAAACGCGCGGCACCGACTTCAAATCCAAATTGGCAGAGGTGCAGAAGCTCGGCGCGCAAAGCCCGTGTCCGATTTGCACGCGGCCGCTGGCCGAGCATTTTCCGAATGTCGTCAAGCATTTCGAGGAAGAGCTGGCCAAACTGCGCAACGGCTACGTAAAGACCAATGAGACGCAGAAACGCGCCGAGGCGGCTTTGCGCCAGGCTGAAATGGCAGAAGAGCATATCCGCAGCGAAAAAAACAACCTCGGCGCGCAGCGTGAGCGTCTGCACCAGTTGCAGAACAATTTGCTGCGCCATCAAACTGAGGTTGATGATTTGCAGAAACGTTTGCAAACGGTTCAAACCGAAATTCAAAGCCTCGGGCCGGTGGCTTTTGATGCGGCCCGGCTCGCGCAAGTCAACGAGGCCTTGCCCCAGGTTGAAGCGCGGGTTCACGAATTGACCAAGCTGGAAACGCGCGCCAACCGGTTGCCGGAAATCAGCCGCCGCCTTGCCGGCGTGCAAAAACAAATTGCGGATTCACAACAGCAGGAGGAAAAGCAGCAAGCGCAGTTGCACGCTTTGCAATTTGATGAAGAAATTTACCTGGCAGCGAAGCGCGCGCACGACGAAGCCAATGCCGCCTACTTGCGCAGCCAACAAGCGCTCGGCGAAGCCAAAGGACAATTTGCCGTCGCCGACGCCGAAAGGCGCAATCTCGAGCAGGCGTTCGAAAAAGCGCGCGAGCTGCAGGCGGCGATTGCCTGCGCCAAGCACGAGGTGATCGTGCTCGACTCGCTGCAAGATCATTTTAAAATTTTCCGCACCGAGCTGGCCGGCCGTTTGCGGCCGCTGATCGCCGACCGCGCTACCGAACTTTTGCGCATGATTACTGCCGGACGCTATAACTTGTTGGAATTAGATGAATCGTACAATATTTTTCTTTATGACGGCCGCGAGCGCTTCGGGATTTCTCGCTTTTCCGGCGGCGAGCAGGACGTGGCGAATCTTTGTCTGCGCGTGGCGATCAGCCAGGTCATCGCGCAGCGCACGGGCAAGCCGCCTTTGCAATTCATCGCGCTGGATGAAATTTTCGGCTCGCAAGACGAGGAGCGCAAAACCGCTTTGCTCTCGGCGCTACAGCAGTTGAGCAATTATTTCCGGCAGATTTTTCTCATCACGCATATTGACGGCATCAAAGAAAATCTGCCGGTGGTGTTGCAGGTGGAAATGGCGGGAGAGGCAAGCGAGGTGAGGGTGATGTAGATAAAAAGTGCGCGTAGTAGCACTGTCAGGCGTCGAGGCTTGGAATTGAGAGAAAGCTTCATCTAACTCGCAGCTTTGTGCCAATGTCAACGTTTTACGCCTGAAGGCGTGACTACGGACGTTTTAACTGTATTTCTCCACGCAAACG
>JBOHQZ010000346.1:0-6975 GCA_050732275.1 bacterium | reverse complement strand
GGGAAAACACTCGACGATTGCTGCCATTGCGTCGCGCCATTTTGAGAGAGCGCAAAGCGTGGCGCAGAATTTGGGGATTCCCAAAACGTATGGCTCTTATGATGAATTGCTTGCCGATAGCGAAATCGATGCCGTTTATATTCCATTGCCCAATCACCTGCATGTCGTGTGGACTCTGAGGTCATTGCAGGCTGGGAAGCATGTTTTGTGTGAAAAGCCGCTAGGATTGGATTTGAAAGAAGTTGAGTATTTGCACAAGGAGGCGAAGAAATTCCCTCATTTAAAAGTCATGGAAGCATTCATGTATCGTCATCATCCCCAGTGGCTGATGACCAAAAAGCTGGTGGATGAAGGGGCGATCGGTGAGTTGAAAAGCATTCATTCCATTTTTTCATACCATAATATCAATCCCGCAGATATTCGCAACCAGGCTGAAATCGGCGGCGGTGGGCTGCTGGATATCGGCTGCTATTGCGTATCCGTACCGCGATTTCTCTTCGACCGTGAACCGGCTCGCGTCGTCGGCACCATTGAATACGATCCCCAAATGAAAATAGATCGTTTGGCCTCCGGTGTTTTGGAATTTAATAACGGCACCGCCACGTTTACGTGTTCCACCCAATTGACCAATCACCAGCGTGTTAGCATCTATGGCACATTGGGAAGCCTCGAGATCGCCAATCCGTTCACGCCGCAACCGGATGAATCGTGCAAAATAATACTTCAAGCCGGCCCGGAAAGAAAAGAGATCGTTGTCGAAGCATGTGATCAGTATACGATACAAGGAGATTTGTTCTCGCAAGCGATCTTGAATGATGCGAGTGTGCCCACGCCGCTTGAAGACGGTGTCGCCAACATGAGAGTCATCGACGGCATTATTCGAAGCCACAAAAGCGGCGCATGGGTTAAAGTGTAAATTATTTCGTTGCGATCCCTGGGGCGTAGCCTTTGCGTCTTCGCGGCTTGGCGTAAAAGCTTTTGCTTTTCCGCAACAATTTCATTTTCAATGGACTAAAACCATGAAGCACAATGTGAGCAGCAGACTTCTTGGGTTCATCATCATCGTCATTTCAATTTCAGCATGTGAAGAAAGACCAGGCAAAATGATCGTTAAATTGCATGACAACTGGAAGTTCAAAGAAAGCGGCAAGGATTCCCTCCATGCCGCCGGAGTGCCGGGAACCGTTCATACTGACTTGTTGCGCGCGGGCCTTATCGAAGATCCATTTTATCGGGACAACGAGGCCAAGCTGCAATGGATCGGCAAAACCGCTTGGGAATATCAAACGCAATTCATTGTTCAACCCGAGCTGCTGAATTACGAGAATGTTGAACTCGTCTTCAAAGGGTTGGACACCTACACCGCTGTTTTCTTGAACGACGCACTCGTTTTAGAAACGGACAACATGTTTCGCGAGTGGCGAGCTGATTGTAAAAGCCTTTTGAAGAATGGAGAAAACACGCTGCGCGTAAGCTTCCGCTCGCCAATCAATGAAATCCTGCCCAAAATGCAAACGTTCGATTATGAGCTTCCCGCGGTGAATGATCATGGCGAGAAAACCAGCCCGTATACTCGCAAAGCGCCGTATCATTACGGGTGGGATTGGGGACCGCGATTTGTGACCTGCGGCATCTGGCAGCCTGTTTACTTGGAAGCCTGGGATAGCGCGAAAATCACGGACTTGCACGTGGTTCAAAATCAGCTTGATGAAAAGACCGCAAAAATTACAGCGCACGTGGAAGTCGAGTCAACCCGTGAAACGGAAGCGACGATTGAGATAACGTCGCAAGAAGGATCATGTGAAAAAGCGCGGAAAACGGTCAAGTTGATTCCGGGCGTCCACACCTATTCCGTTGAAGTGAAAATTGATAAGCCGAAATTTTGGTGGCCCAATGGTTTGGGTGAGCAACATCTTTATACCATCGCAGCGAAGCTTTCTGGCGACAATCTTTTGTCCGATCACGCTGAAAAGAGAATCGGTCTGCGCACCATCGAGTTGTCGCAACAGCGGGATGCGTTCGGCAAGAGCTTTGAGTTTGTCGTGAACGGCCTGCCGGTTTTTGCCAAAGGCGGCAACTGGATTCCGGCGGATAATTTCACTACGCGTATCGACAGAAAAAAGTATGAGCAGCTTATTAGATCGGCCAAAGACGCGAACATGAATATGCTGCGCGTTTGGGGCGGCGGCATTTACGAAAATGACGATTTCTATGAATTGTGTGATGAGCTGGGAATCATGGTCTGGCAGGATTTCATGTTTGCTTGCAGCATGTATCCGGCGACGCCGGCGGATTCATTGAGCGTCGAAAGCGAAGCGATATACCAAGTCAAACGACTGCGCGATCATCCGAGCATTGTTTTGTGGTGCGGCAACAACGAGGTGGAAGCCGCTTGGCAAGGTTGGGGCTGGAAAGAGCGCTTGCCCGCCAGTCTGTGGGATGATTATCTGAAACTCTTTCACGATGTTCTGCCGAGAGTTTGTGCCACGTATGATTCCTCTCGCACCTATTGGCCCAGCTCGCCGAGTTCTAATTTGGAAGATTCGCCTAATTCGCAAACTTCCGGCGATATGCACTATTGGGGCGTTTGGCATGCTGAAAAACCGTTTGAAGAGTATTTGCTGCAGACGCCGCGTTTCATGAGTGAATATGGGTTTCAATCTTTTCCCCAAATCAGCTCCGTGAACAAGTTCACCTTGCCCGAAGATCATGCGTTGGAATCGGCGGTGATGTTGACGCATCAAAAACATGGCCGGGGCAATCAACTCATTCGCACCTACGCGCTGCGCGAATATGATGAGCCTAAAGATTTCGCTTCTTTCCTTTATATAAGCCAAATCGTGCAAGCCGAAGGCATTAAGATAGGAACGGAGCATTACCGGCGCCTCATGCCGCGTTGCATGGGGGCGCTGTACTGGCAGATCGACGATTGCTGGCCGGTCGCTTCCTGGTCTTCCATCGATTATTATGGCAATTGGAAGGCGTTGCACTATTACGCTAAAAAATTTTATGAGCCTATTTTGGTCAGTCCGCACGTCGCAAATGATTCTGTGAATATCTATGTCGTTTCCGACCGCCCCAATCCCGTGGCCGCGGAAATCACGGTGACGCTCATGAAGTTTGACGGGCAGATTTTGAAAGCGGCGAGCAAAAACATCTGGGTGCAACCGCTGACGAGCAAGAATTATCTGGTGATCAATAAGGCGGAGTGGCTCACCGGCCAAGATTCTTCCGAGATTTTTCTGCTCGTCGAATTGAAAGACAATGAGAATACTTTGTCCAGCAACACCGTTTTCTTTGAGCCGGCCAAGAATCTAAACTTGCCGAAGCCCAATATCGATATCGCCGTGGCCAAATCCAGGGATGGCGTAACGATTTCATTGCAATCCGACAAGTTGGCGAAGAACGTGTTTCTTTCGACGGATACTAGCGAAGGATTTTTCACCGACAATTATTTCAATTTAATTCCTGGCCGCAAAATCGAAATTGAATTTAAAACCGAGCAAGCCATCGCTGGCAAGGCTTTCAAAGATGCCTTAAAAATTGTGACGCTCGTTGATGCTTTTGAAGCGAAAAAAGCTGGTATTGTTGCGGCTAAATAACGCTGTGATTACCTATGTCGGACTGTACATTTTGTGAAATACTTGCTGGCAGGCTTCCTTCCAGTGTGGTTTATCAAGACGAGCAATGTAGCTCCTTCCTTGATATTCAGCCGGTGAATCCCGGCCACCTTCTCATCGTGCCCAATCGGCACGCGGCTTTTCTGGCTGAATTGGACGCAGAAACCGGAGCGCAGATGTTTCGCATTGCTCAAAGCTTAGCGCAAGCCTTGCGGCGAAGCGAAATAAGATGTGAAGGGGTGAAGCTCTTTCTGGCAGATGGAGAAGCGGCCATGCAAGAAATTTTCCATGTGCATTTGCACGTTTTCCCGCGATTTCGTGGCGATGGCTTTGGCTTAAAATTTAGCCCTGCTTACTTTCAGAAACCGCCCCGCGCCGAGTTGGATACCGTCGCGGAAAAAATACGAAACGCTATAAAATGGTAAAAAACCGGCTTTCTAAATCGCCCGCTAAAACTCAATCTCGTGTCATTTGAATATCCATGAAATATCGAAAGTTTGGACGAACAGGGATTGGCGTATCTGAAATCGGCTTCGGCGCGTGGGCCATCGGCGGAAACTGGAGGCCGCAAGACGAAAAGGACTCTATCGAGGCGTTACACAAGGCGCTGGATTTGGACGTCAACTTCATCGATACGGCGGCGGGCTACGGTGACGGCAAGAGCGAGCGCATCATCGCGAAGGTTTTGAAAGAACGGAATGAAAGAATTTACGTCGCCACCAAAACCCCGCCGGCTGATGGACCGTGGCCACCGATTCCCTATTGCCGGGTGGAAGATCGCTATTCGGAAAAATATATCCGGCAAAACATTGAAGCACGGCTCAGAAATCTCAACACCGATTGTCTCGATATTCTGCAATTCCACACCTGGACGTGCGCATGGAATAAAAGCCCCAAGCCATTGGACGTATTGCAGAAACTCAAAGACGAGGGGAAAATTCGTTTCATTGGTCTGTCAACTCCTGAACATGATCAAAACAGTCTCATCGATTTGATGCGCCAGGGTTACCTCGATGTCGTGCAGGTTATTTTCAACATCTTCGAACAAGAACCGGCGGCGGAGTTGTTGCCCATTGCGTCTGAATATAATGTCGGTGTAATTATCCGAGTCGCTTTTGATGAGGGAGTTTTAACCGGCGAGTACACGGCGAATCACAAATTCCCGCCGGATGATTTCAGAAGCAAATATTTCGCTGGAGATCGGTTAGAAAGAGCGGTCAAGCGAATTGAGAGTATAAAGGATGAAATCAAGGAAAGCGGAATAACCCTGCCTCAAGTTGCGCTAAAATTTGCACTATCCCATCCAGCCGTCAGCACCGTCGTTGTCGGCATGAGAAACGCGCAGCATGCCTAAGCCGACGCAGCCATATCCGATCTCGATGATTTGCCGGATGAGCCGCTCGTCAGATTGCGCCGGCATGCCTGGCCCCGGACTTTTTGGTATGCAGGTAAATAGCGAGCAAAAATTATGAAGCTTTTAAGCGTTTTGCCTTTCTTAATTGGGTATCGCAGTTTGCTTTTCTCAGTTTGACTATTTTGAAGGCGGGTATGTGGCGAACGGGCATCCGTCTGTGGCAACGCATGAGAAAATCGCGGCGCAATTGATTGAAGCCATCGCGGCGATCCCTCATCTCTTTACAAGACGTGAATAACTTGATCGTGCTAAGCCAGTTTCGAGAAAGACTTTTTGAGCTGAGAACGTTGAGAGGAGGAAAAAACGTGGCATTACAAACGCTGGATTGGATCGTCATCGCGGCGTATTTCGCCGTGATTCTGGGATTGGCCTGGTGGGTGATGAAGCAGAGAAAAGATACCCCCGCCGATTATTTTTTGGCGGATCGCCATCTCGGCTGGTTTGTGATCGGCGCTTCCATCTTTGCCTCCAACATCGGCTCCGAGCATCTCGTGGGCCTGGCCGGCACCGGCGCCACCGATGGCGTCGTGATGGCGCACTACGAATTGCATGCGTGGTGTCTGCTCGTGTTGGGCTGGGTCATGGTTCCTTTTTATATGCGCTCCAAAGTCTTCACTATGCCCGAATTTTTGGAGCGGCGCTTCTCACCGGCGGCGCGCACCGTGCTTTCGCTTATCTCCCTGGTGGCGTATGTTTTAACCAAAATCGCCGTGGGAATTTTCGCCGGCGGCATCGTCTTCAGCGTGTTGCTGCCGGACCTCGAGTTTCTCGGTCTCGATAGTTTTTGGACGGGCTCGATCGTGGTCATCGTGCTCACCGGGCTTTATACCATATTCGGCGGCATGCGCGCGGTGGCCTACACCGAGGCTTTGCAGACGATCATTTTTATTATCGGCTCGGCTTTGGTCACCGTCTTCGGCCTGAAAGCGTTGGGCGGCTGGAGTGAGTTGCGCGCGATTGCCGGGCCGGAGATGTTCAACCTCTGGAAGCCGCTAGTGCCCGCTGGAATAGAAAGCACCTGGGCGCCCGTGCGTGGAGCCGGTCGCATGGCCTGGTACTTCAATGACAATTATCCCTGGCTCGGCATGTTGTTCTGTGCGCCGATCATCGGCCTCTGGTATTGGACCACGGATCAATATATCGTGCAACGCGCCTTGGGCGCGCCGAATGAAACTGAAGCGCGGCGCGGCTCAATCGCCGCAGCCTTTTTTAAGCTATTGCCGGTTTTCATTTTCATCATCCCCGGCCTCATCTGTTTTGCGTTGGCGCAAAGCGGGAAAATACCGGCCTTGCGCGAGCAGTTGTTCAGCGCCGAAGGCGTGCTGTTGCGCGACAATGCGCAAAAAGCTTTTCCTTTGCTTGTCGCTCATGTGTTGCCAATCGGCATTCGCGGGCTTGTGGTGGCGGGCCTGTTGGCGGCGTTGATGAGCTCGCTGGCCGGCGTTTTCAATGCCTCCTCCACGCTGTTCACGATGGATTTTTATTCCAGGTTCCGGCCACAAGCCACGCAACATCAATTGGTGTGGATGGGACGCGTCGCCACTGCCGTCATGGTCTTCATCGGTTTACTTTGGATTCCGGTGATTCAAGGCGGCAAAGGACTTTATGATTATCTCCAAGGCGTGCAGGCTTATCTCGCTCCTCCCATTTTTGTGGTCTTCTTTCTCGGCGTCTTCAACAAACGATTGAATGCCAAAGGTTGCCTCGCGGCGTTGATAACCGGTTTTGCCTTGGGACTTTTCCGCCTGGCCATCGATACGCCGGTCAAGCTGGTGGAGAATTTTGCCTACACCGAGGGCTCTTTTTTCTGGATCATCAACAACATTTTTTTCCAATACTACAGTTTGCTCATTTTCTTTGTGTGCGTGATCGTCATGTTGGTGGTGAGCTATATGACGGAAGAGCCGGCCTACGCAAAAATCAACGGCTTGACATACGCGA